>JAISDQ010000080.1 GCA_031264605.1 Synergistaceae bacterium
AGTGAAATCCAATCCATGGCGACGCTTTTGAGCCTGAAATTATCCATGAGGTATTTGCACGCGGCGGCGCTCAAGGACGGATTTTCGACGGCGAAACGCTCCGGTTCGACGTCGCGCAGTTTGCTGAATCCGGTATGCAGCAACAGCATATCGGCGTTTTCCAGCAAATCGCGGTGAGGCATAAGTTCCTCAGGAGTGATGAATTCATTGAAAGATTTGGGGATGTCCAGCATGAGCGGACGATACGATACAAAGGTATCGAGCGGCAATTCGGTTATCTTCGGCATTTTGTCGGAATAATGCCTCGGCGCGTCGAAATGTGTCCCATAGTGATTCATGAGCACCACTTCAAATGTGTTGTACGCCGATCCCTCGCTGATCCTGTTTAGCGGTTTGGCGTCGCACGTAGGAGCGCCGGGCCAGTGCGGGCCGTTTTTGTCCAAGATATAAGACAGCCTTACAAGCATACTGTTGACCTCCTTACTCGTATCCGTTTGCCATGAAACCCACGGTCGAACCTGATTTGGACGCAAGGGTAGTTCCGTCCGGCGACGCGCAAAAAGCGCCAACCATGCACGCAAAAATTTTTATTTTACGGCCTCATTGCTGCCCGCGGAGTACGCGCGACGTCTGAAGAGCGTCTTTGTCAGCACGATATAAGCCGATAACATCAAAATTGCCGTCACCATAACAAACGCATAGGGATGGCGCTGAAAATACGGTACTTAACGAATTTTTTTGGACGCGCGGGAGGCAGAGACGCCACATTCATACCTCCCGATGCTACACATACCATATCCCGCGTTTATTCAGCGAGGAGACAACATTTCTGTCCGATTATTTATCAGCCTTTATGTATGCGCTCCCTGAATTCTTTTCCGCCGCGTTTCATCGCCTTCATCGCCTCATCGTATTTCCCGATGATTTCGTCCGGCGACAGGCCGTATGTTTCGCGTGCGGTATGGATCATCGTTCGGCACTCATTTCCGTCCATAAATTTGACGCTCTCCAGGAGGTGTTCGGTTTCGTCCTCCGGAATGGCTATAAACCCGTATTTATCGGCGTGCACCAACATTCCGGGGCGGACTTTCGCGCCGAATATTTCTATCTCGCTGCCGAAACGCAGAGGGCAGCAATACGCGTGTCCGACGCCCAAGAATCTGCCCATCAGCTTGAATCCGGCATAAGCGGCCTCGTCGACGTCGCGGAGCCAGCCGTCGTCGATCGCTCCGACGCAGTCGAGCGCGCGGCAGGCGTTGCCCGTGACTTCACCGTATATGGAACCTTGGTAATTGGGCGCGTCCAGATTTTTCGACATCAGTATTTTGGGGCCCGGTATGGAGGCAAGGTGGCGATACAGGTTCATGTACGCGTCCGGGTTTTCCTCGCTCGTCTTTTTGCTCCCGGCGCAGTACTCGACCGTGACGGCATAACCGACCATTGGCCCCATCTGAGGCGCGAAGTCAATCACGCTTTCCCTGCTTATGCTGGCCTCCAGGCGATCCCTTTTGATGATGGCCTCCCATCCGTTGTAAACGGACGGAGTATTCCAGCGCCTCAATTCCATCAAATCAGAGTGTGACAATTTGAAACCCACGGTCATTCATTCCTCCTGTCAGGCGTACTCTTTCAACATCTTTTCGTATTCTTCCTCCGTGCCCTTCCTGATATGATAGCAGTACTCATCCGAAGGGAAAACCCCGGTGCGAACGTCACTGACGTATTCCTTGAACGCGTTTGTAATCTCCTGTCCCACATGAGCGTAAACTTTTACGAATTTGGGAGTGAACGATTGGAACATGCCTATCATGTCGCTGGAGATCAAAAGCTGACCGTCGCAGGGACCGCCCGCGCCGATCGAATATACCGGGATAGTCAGTTTTTTGGCAATAAAGGAGCAGAGTTCCGGCGGAACCGCCTCGACCAGCAGGGCATACGCTCCGGCTTCCTGTACCGCCAACGCGTCCTCTATGACGAAACGCGCGGAGTCAGGATCGAGCCCCTGCGCCTTGAATCCCCCCAGAGGTCCCGAACTCTGCGGGGTAAGTCCTATATGCCCCATGGCAAGGATACCGGCGTCCGCGATCGCCTTGAGCGCGCCGGCGGTGCGCGTTCCGCCCTCGAGCTTGATCGCGTCCATATCCGCTTCCTTCAGGAATCTCGCCGCGTTTGCGACAGCCTCGGCGCTCGTTATCTGGTAAGACCCGAAAGGCATGTCGCCGATGCAGAACGTTTCCGGCGCTCCTCTGCGAACAGCCTGACAGTGTGATATGCAGTCCGTCATCGTGACCGGAATAGTTCCTTTATGACCCAGGACGCACATTCCAAGCGAGTCCCCAACCAAGATCATGTCGATACCGGCGGCCTCGGCGAACTGCGCTGTCGGAAAATCATACGCCGTTACCCAGGCCACTTGCTCATGTGCCGCTTTCATTTTGATAAAATCCAAACGTCCCTTTTTTTTAGCCATTATCGATTTAAACTCCTTCGCGTTAAAAAACGCGAATCGGAATTTCGGCCGGCTCGTTCAACAGCGCTTCTACCGTGTAATCGAGCTTCAGCAGTGTGAGAGAAAATCCGGCCATTTCGAGGGACGTGCAGTAGTTGCCCACGTAATTTTTAGCCACGGTCAGCCCATTTTCCGCGGCTTTTTTCGCGGCCAGCCCATAAAGCAGATACAGCTCGCTTATCGGCGTTCCGCCCATGCCGTTTATCATCAGAGCCACGCGGTCGCCCTTTTGGAATGGCAGATCGTCGTAAACGGACTTGAAGACCTCGTCGACTATTTCCGAAGCGGGACGGATTTTGTCGCGCCGCCGTCCGGGTTCTCCGTGTATGCCGATGCCGATTTCTATTTCATCGTCGCCGATTTCGAAGATGGTTGTGCCTTTAGCCGGAGGAGTGCAGCTCGTGAGAGCTATCCCCATCGAACGCACGCGGCTGTTGACCTTGTTGCCGAGTTCCACGAGTTCTTCGAGCGAGGCGCCGTTCGCGGCCGCGGCGCATACCGCCTTTATCACGAAGAAGTTTCCCGCTACGCCTCTGCGTCCGACGGTGTAGAGGCTGTTGGTGACCGATACGTCGTCGTCGATTATCACGACGCCGACTTTGATTCCGTCGGCTTCGGCCATTTCCCGCGCCATATCCCACGCCATGCGGTCGCCCTGATAGTTGTTGATGAGATGAAGAACGCCGTGCTCGTTAGCTATGAGTTTGGTGCATTCGTATACATAATCCATCGGAGGCGCCGCGAATACGTTGCCGGGACAGCAGGCGTCGAGCATTCCGGGCCCCACTATCATCGAATGGGCCGGCTCGTGTCCCGAACCCGAACCCTGCATTACGACCACTCGATCCTTCGGCAGATCGGCCCTGTACAGAATATTGTACTCGGGAACCCACTTGAGCTTGTCCTGGTTCGCGAGATAAATTCCCTCGAACATCTCTTTTACGAAATTTGCCGGGTCGTTTACGAACTTTTTCAAAACTTATTCCTCCTTAAATGTTAATGCGTTTATTTTGTGTAAATCTTACTTTTCAAGCGCCGCAACAATGGCCTTAGACATCTCTCCGATGGCGACGATGCCGGGGTCGTAAGTCCCGGCGCTGCGATCGCCGGTGAAGGACTGCCGCCCTCTTTTCGCCACCCAGCCTTTAGTCGTCTCGCGCGTCTCAACGGCCGCGTCGGAAGCGCGTTTGAAGGCTTCGAGGATGGGCGTCTTTTCCTCTATGGATTTTTCGAATGATTTCACCTGCGCGTCAAGGGCGTCAATCAGAGTTTTATCGCCAAGGGACGCGCCTCCGCGCTTCATTATGCCCTCTATGGCGCTCTTGAACGCGGCGGCTATGTCCTCCAGATTTATCTCCGTCTTGCCGCGAAAAGCCATTCCGCACCTCATGAACAAAGTTCCCCATACGGGGCCGGAACATCCTCCGGTGTTTCCGGTTATCTCCTTGGACACGCCCAGCAGAAAACTTCCTATCGAGGACATGTCGTACTTGCCGTATCCGTTCAAAACCGCCTTGAAGCCGCCGGCGAGGGATACGCCAAAATCCGCGTCCCCCATGACGGCGTCGAGTTCCGAGAAATACTTCTCGTTCTGAATGGCGTTATCCGCCATAGCTTTTACTACGGACTCCACCTGCTGCAGATTGATACTGGACTCAGAAGCCATTTTTACCCCCCTTGATTTTTGCGCGCCCATTTTATGAGCACACCAAAATACGGCACACATTTTTACTTAATTGCCGCGATACGACAAAAATGAGATTTGTCTGAACAAAGTTAAACAGACCCTCGAAGCTTGCTATAACTTGGCGTCATCGGATCTGGCATTTACGAATCAATTAAAAAGATAAGTATTATTACTGTAACTTAATAATCAGTATAATATCCAAGCGAAAAAAATGCAACATTACAAAAACAAATTTATCGTGATTCCGCTCAGGCGCGTTTATCCTCCCAGATAAGCCGCCTGCACTTTCGGGTCTTGAAGCAGGTCGCTTCCGGTTCCCGAAAGGGTGATCGAGCCTGTTTCGAGGACGTAGGCTTTGTTCGCTATTTTCAGCGCCGCGAACGCGTTTTGTTCGACTAGCAGGATGGTGCGTCCCTCGGCGTTGATTTTTTTGATGGTTCCGAACACTTCCTCGACCAGTATCGGAGCCAGTCCGAGCGACGGCTCGTCGAGCATCAGCAGATCGGGATGGCTCATCAGCGCCCGCGCCACGGCGAGCATTTGCTGTTCGCCGCCGGAAAGTGTGCCGCCTTTTTGTCCGCGGCGTTCCTTCAGCCTCGGGAAAAGCGCGTAGCCTGCCTCCATGTCGCGCGCGATTTCCGCCCTGTCGCTGCGGCTGTACGCGCCCAGCGTCAGATTTTCCTCCACGGTGAGATGCGGCAGTATCCTGCGCCCCTCTGGAGAGAGGGAGATGCCCATTTTCACCATATATTCCGGAGGTTTTCCCAATATGGAAACGGTATTGCCGTCGCGCGCGGCGTACGATACGCTGCCCGAAGTTTCCTTCACCAAGCCGGCCACCGCGCGTATGGTACTGCTTTTGCCCGCGCCGTTAGCCCCTATGAGGGTCGCTATCTCGCCCTTCTCGATGGTCATTGAAAGATTTTTGACGGCGTGAATTCCGCCGTACCATACGTCGAGGTTTTTTATCTCAAGCACGGGAAGCTTCCTTGCCGAGGTAAGCCTCGATGACTCTGGGGTTGCCGCGTATTTCCGCGGAGTCACCGTCAGCTATGAGCCGGCCCTCATCTAGCACCCAGATGTGCTCGCAGACGCCCATCACTACTTTCATGTCATGCTCTATCAGGAGAATGGAGAGGTCGAATTCGTCCCTCAAGGCTCTGATAAAGCTCAAAAGCTCGGCCGACTCCTGCGGATTCATTCCCGCGGCGGGTTCGTCGAGCAAAAGAAACGACGGTTTTGTGGCGAGCGCCCGCGCGATCTCCAGCCTGCGCTGGGCGCCGTAAGGCAGCGACGCGGCGTGGGCGTTCATGAAACGTTCCAGGCCAAGGCGCTCCAGGAGGGCGGCCGCTTGCCCGCGTATTTCGCGTTCCTCACGGACAGCTCCGGGGAAAATGGGAAGAATATTCATCCACCACTTGCTCTTCTGTCTGACGTAAGCTCCGGTCATCACGTTTTCCAAAACCGTCCCGTTTCCGAAAAGCCGTATATTCTGGAAAGTGCGGGCAATGCCGGCCTCGCATATTTTGTGCGGCTTGAGCCCGGTTATTTTCATCGGCGGGGCGTTTTGGGGAGTGAATTCGACGTAACCGGAAAAAGGTTTGTAAAACCCCGTTATGACGTTGAAAGCCGTGGTCTTCCCAGCGCCGTTGGGCCCGATGAGTCCGACGATGGAGCCGCGCTTCACGGACATGGACACATCGTCAACCGCCGCCAGCCCGCCGAAATAGATGACGACGCCGTTGAGCGTCAAGACGGCGTCTTTTTCCGCGGTTTTGGAAAATTTATCGGGATAAGCCATTTTAATTGCCGCCTTTCGGCGTTTCATCGGACGGAGCCAGACGGTTTCGGATAGCGGCGGGACGCGAGAGCACCCAGTCCCAACTGAATTCCCGCATGCCCATTATGCCCTCCCGCCTGAAAATTATCACCGCCACGAGGAGTATGGAGAATATGACCATTCTCATTCCGGGCTTGCCGTCCATTTT
>JAISDQ010000114.1 GCA_031264605.1 Synergistaceae bacterium
ATATCTATCACTCATTGCCGCCGCCTTTCAGTATCCCGATAACTCCGTTGCGTATATGGGCGACTTCCAAATCGACATTGTTCGTCAAAGGTTTGAAACGAGCGAAAGTTTCAGCGTCAAGCAGCACAAAAACCAATGGCGCGGCACAGAACCTGTACCGTTTTTCGCGCACGGTCAGCCCAAGAGCTGTAATATCGTCAAACGTCATTGCGCAAGAACCAACGGATACTAAAAACTTTTTCAGGGCCTCCACCCTATGCTTATCCCCGGCCTGAACCATAGCCCTGCGCACCATTGGAGAGCGGAGGCCTCCGGCGTTTTCAATGAATTTTTCCGTGATATACATAATGTATCTCTCGCTTTTATCTGTCATTTCCTTTGGTGTACAAAGAAATTTTACATATATGCGTACCTGTGAATTGAATAATAACATGTTTCATGTAAAACTCAAACCCGCCGTGTTGAAACTTCAGATGCCGCCGCTGGTATCCCTTAACCGGGCGGAGGGGGCGGCGCTGACTTTTCATACGGTCCGCCGTCCCCTTTTGTTTTACCCCGCCACCGAGACGGGTATCACGCTCTTGTGCGTCCGCCCCTCGAAGAGAACGTCGCGTATCAGCACCCTGACGTCGAAGGCCGAGCGCATGTTATCCTCGCTCACTATGTCCTTCGACGGGCCGTAGAAATTTACGCCCTCCTTGGTCAATATCAGCGATTTGTCGGATATCTGAAGCGCGTGCGCCGGGTAGTGCGTGTTCACTATCGCGGCTATTCCCGACTCGGCGGACATGCGGCGGATCGTCTGGAGCACTATGAGCTGATTTTTGAAATCGAGGTTGGATTCAGGCTCGTCGAGGATAAGCAACAGCGGGCGCGCGGTCATGGCGCGGGCTATCAGCACCATCTGAAGCTCGCCGCCGCTAAGCTGGCTGCATTTTTTGCCGCGCAGGGACGTGATTCCTACTTCCTCCATGACCGTTTCGGCTATATGGCGGTCCTCGGCCGTCGGCAGGGCGAAAACCCTCAAATGAGCCGTGCGGCCCATCAGCACCATTTCGAGCGCGGTGTAGGAAAAAACCGATATCTTGGACTGCGGCACATACGCTATCTTTTTCCAGATATCGCTTTGTTTCATGTCCAGGATATCGCGGCCGTCGATGAGCGTCCGGCCCGATTTCCATTTGAGAAAACCCATCATGCATCTGAGAAGCGTCGTCTTGCCGACCCCGTTCGGCCCCAGCACGGAGAGAATTTCCCCCGGGCCGACAGAGAAAGCTACCTCGCGCAAAATCTCCCGGGCGCCGTAGCTGAAGCATCCCTTTTCGACCGCGAAATTCATAGCCTGGCGCCCCTCGTCTTTCTCAAAAGGAAAACGAAAAACGGCGCGCCGATGAGTGCCGTGAGAATCGATACCGGTATCTCCGCCGCCATTGCGCTGCGCGCCGCCGTGTCTATCAGAACCATCATGGCCCCGCCCAGGCTTATACTCGCCGGGATGACCAACCGGTTGTCGCTGCCGTACAGCATGCGCGACATGTGCGGAACCAGGAGCCCAATCCAGCCAACCTGTCCGCAGAGCGATATCGATGCGGCCGTCACC
This sequence comes from Synergistaceae bacterium, assembly GCA_031264605.1. Classification (GTDB taxonomy): domain Bacteria; phylum Synergistota; class Synergistia; order Synergistales; family Synergistaceae; genus JAIRKI01. The sequence continues at coordinate 1,601 of JAISDQ010000114.1, forward strand.
ATCGTCGAGGCGGTCATGACGGCGAGGCGGGTGTTCCTGACGTTTATGCCCATCGATTTGGCCTCGTCCTCCTGCAGCGACAGCACGTTGAGCCGCCAGCGCAGCAGGAATATCAGCAGCGTCCCGGACACGATCAGCGGAAGGCCGCTCGCGAGCCCCATATAACTCGCCTTCGTCATGCTTCCGAGGAGCCAGTACGTGATTGTGGGCAGAGTGTCCTCCGGGTTCGCCACGTACTGAACCAGCGACAGAAGCGCCTCAAAGAGCGCCGAGACGACTATCCCCGCAAGGACGACCATTATGACCGAGTTTCTGCCGTCCTGACGGCTTATGAAGGTCGTCGCGAACAGCGCCAGGAACCCGAAGCCCATGGCGCTGAACTGGACCGTCAACGCGTCCGAGTGAAAGAGCAGCGCCAGTACGGCCCCGAAAGAAGCGCCGGTCGCGACCCCCAACGTGTCCGGCGTCGCCAGCGGATTGCTGAAAAGCGCCTGAAAAGACGCCCCGGCGACCGCAAGCCCCCCGCCGACCAACAGCGCCTGAAGGATGCGCGGAAGGCGAACGTTGAATATCACCGTGCCGGCCGTCCCGTCTATCTCGTTTCCGGTGAAGGGCGAACAGAGCACGTAAAGAGTCTCCCGCACGCTGATCGAGTACCGGCCGATGCCTATGCAGACGAGGGCCGCCACTATGGGCGCCGCCATGATGACGGCGCCCAAAATCCTGGGCGTCCCCGCGCCGCCTTTGGGGATTGGCATTAAAGCTGCGATGCCTCCCGCGCGGGGTGGAAAATCTTGTACATATCGTCGTCGCTGAGTTCAACTCTGTAGAACGTTTTGTAGTACTCGCGCACTTCCTTCTCGATGTCGACGCCCGCGAACAGGTCGGGATGCGTCATGAGGGCGAGCCATCTCAGCGCGAGCGGCGTGTCCGACGCCGGCGGGAACCATCTGTACATGCCGAGCGGGAACTTGTAAACCCGGCCGTCCTTCACCGCCTTGACGTTGCTCCAGTCATGCCCGCTCACCTTGTTTTCGAGCAGGTCCTCGGGAAGCGCCGGGCTGAAATTGGTTATGAAGATGACGTCCGGGTTCCACGCGTAAATCTGTTCCATGTTTATCTCGGGCATCCCGGACAGTTCGCTCGCCACGTTGATCCCTCCGGACGACTCGATCCAGTACTGACCGAAGAAATGACTGCCGGACGTGGTGATGAACCCGTCCTTGTACTCGAACAGTATCAGCACTTTGGGCCGTTTCATTTCGGGATTGGCCGCGAAAACGGCCTGTATGTCGTCGTAGACCTTATGCCCGTACGCCGCTATACCTGCCGCCTCGTCCTCGCGCTGCATCACTTCGCCCAACAGTTTCACCCAGTTCTCGAAAGTCGTCACGCAGTCGAAGTCCCATCTCGAGGTAGAGAAACCGACAGCCGGAATGCCGGCCGACCTCAACTGTTCGTACTCGGCGTCCTCGCCGGAAGCGTAGAACACGACGTCGGGCTTCAGTTTCAGCAGTTCCTCTATGTTGATGTCGTCGCCCCTCATGAAGCTGGTCTCGGCTTTTAAGATGTCGGGCGCCACGACCGGGAGCAGCGAGTTGCGGGCGGCGCTCATCGACGCGGGATGAATGCCGACCAGTTTTTCGGCCGAGCCCTCGAAGAGACAGTACACGGACGGAAGCGGCCATATCGACGATATGACGACGCGGTTTATCTCCGACGGAATTTCGACCTCGATGCCCGTGTTGTCGACGACGCGCCGCGTCTTCGGCGCGTCCGCGGCGTATGCCGCCGCGCCCCCTAAAAATACCGCCGCGGCAAGTGCGGCCAACAGGAAACTGACGAGATGCTTTTTACGGTTTTTCATGATTACACACGCCTTTCATATGGTTTTTTGATTTTTTCAGATCGGGAGCGTCA
>JAISDQ010000157.1 GCA_031264605.1 Synergistaceae bacterium
ATGCGGGAGGGCGTCACCGATTTTGGCAGAGGCAGATATTCTCTTTGCAGACTCCAGCGAACGCAGATTTGGGCGATGGACTTTCCGTATTTTTTTGACATCTCCCGCATCTCCGGCACGTCGAAAATTTTGCCGACGCCGAGCGGACTGTACGCTTCCAGCAGGATGTTCCGGGAACGGCAGAAATCGACTACCTCATCCTGAGTGTCGCCGGGGCACAGCCGGATTTGGTTCACCATCGGGGCAATCGCGGCGGTTTTCATCAATTCCTCGATATGGTGCGGACGGAAATTGCTGACGCCGATGCTTCTGATACGCCCCGCGCCGTACAGCTCCTCAAACGCCTTCCATGTCCCGGCGTTCGCCTCCCGCCAGTTGCCGCGGAACGAGATCGGGTTAGGCCAGTGGATCAGGAAGAGGTCGATGTAATCCATGCCCAGCTTCTCCATCGTGCCGTCAAAAGCCGCGAGCGTTTTTTCATAACCGTGCTCGTTATTGTCGAGCTTCGAGGTAATGAAAATCTCATGGCGGTCAACGCCGCTTTTCTTTACGGCGGCGCCGACGCTCTTCTCGTTGCCGTAGCCTTGAGCGGTATCGATATGGCGGTAGCCCGCTTCGATGGCGCTCAATACCGAAGAGACCGCAACCTCCCCGTCGGGCGTTTGCCACGTTCCGAAACCTATACAGGGAATTTCCACTCCGTTGGACAGTTTGTAACTATCGGTCAATGATTTCATCCTCGAACCTCCTTAAAATTTCTGTAAGGTAATCATAAACCTTAACGTTGACTTTAGGTCAATAGCGCGTCTGAAATTTCAAGGAGATTTTTCCTTTATCGGGTAACGCTGTCGATTTATAAAGCGCGCGGCGTATAATGTACCCGGAAAGCCCGAAAGGAAAAGATACAAAGAGGGGGCCAGGCATGTTCGCGTATATTCTGAACAACAGGGTGAAGTATGTTGCGTTGGTCGCTCAGCATATCACGCTCACTCTTTCGGCGCTCTTTCTGTGCTTTGTGATTGGAGTCGCCGTTGGGACGCTCTGCTTTAAAAACCGTTTTTTCAACGGCATCGCCACGAGCGCGGCAAGTTCGCTGCGTGTCGTGCCTTCGATAGCAACTATGCTGATTCTCATGCCGATAATGGGCACGGGTTTTCCGCCGGCGCTGACGGCGCTTGTGATACTTGGTCTGCCGCCTGTGATAATCAACACGGCGCGCGCTCTGGAATCCGTAGACCCCTGCGTCATAGAGGCGGCGTACGCCTGCGCGATGAGCGAGTGGCGCGTCTTTCGGAAGATACGCATGCCGCTCGCCGCTCCGCTGGTGATTACCGGGCTCAGGATTTCAGGACTTTCCATCGCGGCCGGAGCGACGCTGGCGGCTTATATAGGGGCGGGCGGGCTCGGAGAGTTGATACTTTCCGGACTGTCGCAGTACAGGGCGGATATCCTTTCGGCGGGAGCCGTTACCACCATGGCGATATCCCTCTCTATCGAGGGCGTCTTCCAGTTGCTGTACGCGTATTCGACCGGATATAAAAATCGCGCGTGGCGGCGATAAACCGCCCCCGGCGGTGTTAAAATACATAAGAGCACACGTATGCCCGCGGGCAAAAAAAGGAGATGGTTCGATTGTCGAGAAAAAAATTTGCCGCCGTTGTCGTTTTGTTGGCGGCGTCGTGTCTTTTCGCCGGCCTCGCGTCCGGCGCGGCCCAAACGAAAGTCGTTATCGGCTCGAAGGATTTCACCGAGAGTATCCTGATCAGCGAAATTTTCGCGCAGGCGCTGGAAGCTCGCGGCTTCACCGCGGATCGGAAGCAGGCGCTCGGCGGGACGGCGATCATTCAGGCCGCTATGGCCGCGGGAGATGTGGACCTGTATCCCGAATATACCTCCACGGCGCTCGTGACCGTGTTGAACGAACCCCCGGATTTCGACCCGAAATCCGCTTACGAGAAGGTCAAGTCCGGGTATGGGGAAAAGTTTGGCCTGACCGTGCTCGACATGGCCCCGCTCAATAACTCGCAAGGTTTGGCGATAACGAAAGACGCGGCGCTGAAGTACGGCGTCGGGACTCTTACGGATCTCTCCAACGCCGCGCCGAACTTGCGCCTCTGCGCCACCGCGGAATTTGAGGATAGGACGGACGGACTGGCGGGATTGAAGGCCAGGCTCGGCGGATTTGAGTTCAAGAGCGTCCGCGTGTTTGACAAGGGAATAAAGTACGAGGTGCTCCGCAACGGAGAAGCCGATGTAAACGTCTGCTTCACTACGGACGCCCATCTCGCGAAAGGAGACATAATCGCCGTTACGGACGACGTATCGTTCTGGCCGCCTTACAACATGGTTCCGATAGTACGCGGCGGCGTGCTCGACGCGTCGCCGGAGATAGCCGGCATCCTGAACCCGATAAGCGCGGCGCTGGACAGCGCGTCCATGCAGGCTTTGAACGCGCTTGTCGATCTCGAGGGGAAAGAGTACAGGGAGGTCGCCGGGGATTTTCTCAGGAGCAAGGGTTTTATAAAGTAGATTGCCCCAAGCCTCCGGTGATTTGCCGGTGATTTTTCGGCGAAAAATATTATCGATTTGAACGCGATAGAATTTGAGGGCGTGAGCAAGTCTTATCGAGGGCAGGACGCCGTCAGCGGCATTTCGATGTCGGTTCCTGACGGCGCGTTCGTTGTCCTGATGGGGGCGTCCGGTTCCGGCAAGACGACTCTGCTCAAGATGGTCAACCGCCTGATTTCGCCGTCGGCGGGCAGGATATTTTATTACGGGGAGGACGCCGCCGGGCTGGACGCCATAGAGCTTCGCAAACAGATTGGTTATGTGCTCCAGTCCGCGGCGCTGTTTCCTCACATGACGGTTGCGGGCAACATCGCGGCAGTGCCTGAAATACTCGGGTGGAACGCGGAACGGACGCGTTCCCGTGTGCGCGAGCTTCTGGAACTTATGGGACTGCCCGGCGATTTTGCCGGCAGATACCCGTCTCAGCTATCCGGGGGACAGCAGCAGAGAGTTGGGATCGCGCGCGCCGTGGCGGGTTCGCCGAGGGTGCTGCTCATGGATGAGCCGTTCGGGGCGCTTGACGCCATCACGCGTTCGCGTCTGCAGGATGATTTGCTCAGGATGCATCGCGCCGACCGCTCGACCATACTGTTTGTGACGCACGATCTTGACGAGGCCTTTCGGCTCGGCGACGCGGTAGCGGTCATGAACGAGGGTAAATTGCTCCAGTACGGCCCGCCGTCCGATCTGATAAA
>JAISDQ010000180.1 GCA_031264605.1 Synergistaceae bacterium
AGCTCGCCGTCGATCAGGAGTTCTCCTGAACTTATGTCCTCCAGGCCGGCTATCATGCGCAGCGTGGTGGACTTGCCACAGCCGGAAGGACCGACCAGCACTACAAACTCCTCGTTCTCAATCGTGATGGTGACGTTGTCGACAGCGCGGACTCCGTCGGGAAAAACCTTGCTGATATTTTTCAGTTCGACTTTAGACATGGTTTTCTCCTATCCTAGGTAATATTGTCATCCTTTTACGGCGCCGGAAACAAGCCCCTTGACCAGCGCTTTCTGAGTCAGCCAGCCCAGTATGACGGCGGGAAGCACCGATATGGTGGAAGCGGCCGAAAGCTGCGCGACAAACTGTCCCTGCTGCTCCCTGAAACGGGCCATGTAGACGGGCAGAGTCGCCGTAGGGTTGCCGGTGAGATTGAAGCCGAGGAAAAATTCGTTCCAGATGAAAACGGCAACCAGCAGGCCGGCCGAAATTATCCCGGTTCGGGCAAGGGGGACGGCTATCCTGAACATCTGCTGAAACTTGGTGCAGCCGTCTATCTCGGCCGCCTCGAATATTTCCTTCGGTATATCAGAGAAGAACGAATGTACCATCCATACCACAATGGGGATGTGAGTCCCGACATAGACGGCCAAAAGCCCCCACGGGGTATTTATGAGGTTGAACTTCTGATACCACGTGAAAAGCGGGATGAGCACCGCCACGGGCGGCAGCAGTATGGTCGTGATGAACCAGACGTAAAATTTGCCGGGAGTTTCTTTTTTATTGAACCGTCCGAAAACTATCGCGAATGCGGCCGGTATTCCAAGGGCGAGACACAGGATTGTGCCGAAGCCCACCTGAAAAAGAGAGTTTTTGAGGTACTGGTGCATGGTGGGATCTCCGAGCACTTTCTTGTACGTGACGAGCGTCGGCTTAAAGAAAATGCGCGGGTTAACAGCCTGCGCCTCCGTCTTGAAGCCGGACAAAAACATGTACAGAATGGGGAAAAAATACAAAACGGCTATGCCGTAAATCAGCACCGCCAGCAGGAATCCCCTTAAAAGACGGTGCAGCGTCGCGGACTGCCGCACTTCATCGATATTGTTCTCCGCCATTTCCCGTCCTCCTATAATATATTTTGACGTTTAACGGTATTTCGCGTTTCTGCGCTGAATCGAACGGTATATCAGGTTTACGAGCACCAGCGTCAGCAGGACGGTCATCGCGGCAAGCGCGCCCGCGCGGCCCACCTGGCTCGCGCTGAAAATCTCCATGTACACGTAATAGGGCAGCGTGTACGAACGGGTTCCCGGCCCTCCCGCCGTCGTCGTGAGAATGAGGCCGAATTCCTTGATGACAAAAACCAGCCCGAGCATTATCGCTACTTGCAGATGGTTGACTATCAGGGGCAGTTTTATTTTGAATGTGGTTTGCCACCAGTTAGCGCCGTCAATACGCGCGCAGTCGATGAGGTCCTTTTCTATTCCCTGCAGCCCGGCCAGGATGACGAGAAAGAAAAACGGCAGCCATTGCCACGTAAAGAGCGTTATTATGGTGACCTTCGGGTAATAGCTGATAAAATCGACCGGCGTCATGCCGAGCGCTTTGGATATCACTCCGTACCACCCGAAAGTCGTGTTGAGAATCGTGGTCTTCCAAATGACGCCGGAGGCGGTAGACATCACGAAAAACGGCCCGAGTATGAGGGTACGCGCGATGTTGACGCCGGGAATGGGATGGTCGAAAAGAATCGCCAGCATAAACCCGAAAACCGAACAAAAGAAAAGCGTCATCATGGTTATCACGACCGTCTGGAATAAAACGCCGTAAAACTGATGCAACTCCGATAAACTCTTTATTCTGAGAAAATACGCGTAATTTCTCAGGCCGTAGAATATCCGCGCCATATCGGGACGCGACAGATTCCACCGGATGAACGAAAAAACGAGCGTAGTCAAAAAAGGCACCTGCGTCATCACCGCGACAATTATCACCGCGGGCAGGAGAAAGGGATAATCGCTTTTTTTATGTCTGTACTGAAGGCCGTCGGGCATCATGTTTCTCCTTGAAGAATCCTCGCGGGGGTAAAAATGGGAAGGGCGGTTCCGGAGACTTGAAACCCGGAACCGCCCTCGCTGTCATTCGTCAGTCTTTGTACGCGCCGTCCTCGGCGACGGCTTCAAAGACCTCCTGCGTCCTTTTTATGGCCTCGTCGAGCGTGATGTTGTCGACCACATAGTCGGCGAGGTTCTGGGTCATCTTGTCGCCCGCGTCGGCGAACTCGGGTATCGCTATGTACTGGAGTCCGACGTAGGGAACGGGATCGAGGCAGGGTTTCGTGAAATCCATGCTCTCGAGTACCGCCAGTTCCGCGTCCACATAAGGTATCGCCGCGTAGAACGGCATCTTATAAGTGGAGGAACGGACTGCCGGCGGTATAGAGCTTCCGGTATCGTCGTGCTTGAGCGCGAGCGCTACGTAGTCCTTCGAAGTCGCCCAAAGCATGAACTTGAAAGCGGCGTCCTTCTTGGCCTGTTCGGCTTTGGGGTTGAGGCACATTGTCCAGTTCCAGAGCCACGCGTTGTTTCTTTCCAGTTTGTCGTGAGGCGCGTAAACATAGCCCATTTTGCCGCGCACGACGGAATCCGCGCCCTCGAGAGGAGGCGCGATGGACGTCGCGTCGTAGTACATGCCGCACTTCCCGGACTGCATGAGCGCGACGCACTCGTTGTAGGTGTAGGAAAGGATGTCCGGCTGTCCCGCTTCGCGCAGTATCTTTTTGTACATGCTCCAGGCCGCCCTCTGCTCAGGGGTGTCGACCGTGGCGTTCCAGTCCATGTCGAAGAATTTGCCGCCGAACGCGTTGACCATCGTCACGAAAGGCGCGCCGCTCATTCCCCAGCCGGGCGCGCCGCGCATCGTCATGCCGACGATTCCGTTGGACGGATCGTGAATCTTCTTCGCCAGTTCATACACTTCGTCCCACGTCGGGCGCTCGGGCATAGTGAGGCCCTTCGCCGCGAAAAGTTCCTTGTTGTACATCAGGAACGAGCCTTCTCCGTAGAACGGAGTGCCGTAGGCCTTGCCGTCGAGAGATACGGACTGCACCATTCCCTTGATGAGGTCGTCGCGGTCGTACCACGCTTTTTCCTCGGGCGTCAGTTTCTCGAAATAGGGTTCGAGGTTCTCGATCCAGCCGTTCCTTGCCCAAGTCTGGGCTTCGTACGGGCCAATGTAATAAATGTCGTACGCGGCGCCGCCCGTGGATGCTTCGGCGGTCAGACGCTGTCTCAGGTCGTTTTCCGGCAGAACGGATATGCTGACGGTGACGCCCTCGGCTTTGTACTCCGCCGTGGCAATCCTGGAAAGAGCCTGTGAGATATAGTTGTTCGCGACCGCGATGTTGATCGTGACGGGGGCCGCAAAGGATGGCGCGGCTATTGACAAAGCCAGCAGAAAAATAACGATTGACGCTAAATATTTCTTCATTACTTCATACACCTCCGTAAATCCAGTATTTAATATTGTAAATAGGGTAAACTTATGATATGTTGTTAATAATGATTTGTCAATAGTTCAAAATTTACCCAAACCCGCAGATTGATGAATTTGAATCACGGTAGATTTCGTATATTTCTGCGTGTGTGGAATTATGGTTTTTCACCCAACGAGTGAAAGCGCTGTGAAGAGCGTTCATAAACGCTTCGGCTGCGGAGGTAAAATATATAGTCATAATTTAAAAAGGAGGACAGCGTTTTGAAGAAAATAACTCGCGAACCCAAAAACCTGTCGTTTTTGGTGGATGGGAAAATTGAACCGAAAATAAGCATAAAACCGGGCGAAATACTGATGGTGGAAACTGAGCGGGCTGATTTGATGTATCTAAACCGAGAGAATCCCGTTTTTTTAGACCACGCCGACGTAATGAAAGTCGGAGCTAACCCGGTTACCGGCCCAATTTATGTCGAAGGCGCCGAGAAAGGCGACAAATTGGCGGTTACCGTTCACGATATCGTATTGGGAGAGGATAAAACCGAAGCTTATTGCACCTACGTGCCCGGACAGGGCGTTTTTGGCAATGCGTTTTATCCCGGACTTGATTATCCTCCATGCACTCAATGGTTCGACGTCAGTGGGGAAAATCTCCGCTTCAATTTTTCAGGCAAAGAGTTCGCGCTTCCCGTGACGCCTTTTATCGGAACTATATGTGTCGCGCCCGCTGAGCGAGTCGCGTTGGCATATACTTTTGGCAAGGATATTCTGGGCAACGTGGATTGCGGATGGATACGCAAGGGCAGCGAGATTGTCATGCCTGTAAATCAATCAGGCGCGCTTTTGTCCGTCGGCGACCTTCACGCGGCGCAAGGCGCCGGCGAATTGTTGGGCTGCGCGATTGAGACGAGAGGTTACGCGGTCATCAGCGTCCGGCTGATAAAAGCGGAAGAAGAGTACTGCTTTGATTGGCCGCAAGTGAATACCGATAAATTTATCGGCTCGGTCGGCTGCATAGAGAATTCATTGGAAGCCGCCGTTCGCCATGCCGTATATGATTTGATCAAGCGCGTGGAGTGGCAGTGTAAAATCAGTTTTATGGAAGCGTATATGCTGTTGGGCGAATGCGTCGAAATCGATATATGTCAATTCACGGACAGTCTTCGTTCCGCGCTCGCGAAACTGGACAGGAAATATTTGGTTAAAAATTAATTATGTTCATCAGAACGGAGGTTTAGCTTATGAAATTTTTCGAACTTAATCAAGACAATCTGCACTCGGTAAAAACTCGCGTCGATATCCCGGAATACGACCGCGGCAAACTCGAAGATTCGATCGTGCATATTGGCCTCGGGCATTTTCACCGCGCGCACCAGGTATATTATC
>JAISDQ010000192.1 GCA_031264605.1 Synergistaceae bacterium
GCTATGCTGGTGCATCCCACGATGTCGAAAGGTAGTTTTTCCTTCAGTTTGGCCATGAAATCCTCATGAGCCATCTCCACGTCGCAGAAGACAAAGCCGCAACTGTTTTTGCCGAGCGGCCCCTGCGCGTTTATCTGCTCGACCAGTTCGCCGACCGCGACTTCAGCGTCGTCCATCTCGTTCGTTATCGCGACTATCGAACGCATTAAAACACATCCCCTTTCGCGGGTTCGCCATTTTATCGTTTATCGCTTTTTCAACGGCTCTCGAGTTTACCAATTTTATGCTTTTATTATAACTGAAACTTCGCGCACCGAAAAGTACGCCGCCGAGACTCGAATTATCATGACGGCCGGAGAAAGATTGACAGATGAAAAAGCGCGGGGACAAAACATGTGGGAGGTTATAACGGAAAATTCGGAATTCAGCGTTTTAATTCCAAATGCCGGGTTAAAATCCGCCGGCTTTAGCCTGAAAGCGGCTTTCAGCCGCCCAGTCACAACCACGCGTAAAACGCGTGGATGTGACTGGGGTAATTTATTTATTCCAATTCGCGCGCGTTAAAACGCGCTTCGTCACTCGGCGCCGTTCTCCGAATTTTCGTCTTCCCTCGATTTCAGGAAATCCCCTATAGTCATGGAAATTTCCTCCGTGGGGACTTGCGGGCCGCGGTCCTTGCCCTGTCGGCGCTCGCCGTCGTCTCTGCGCGAACGGTGTTCGCGCTCGCCGCGGGAGGGGGCGTCTTCTCTCATACGCCTTTCGTCTTCGGGGAGCAGGGATTTCAGCGACAGTCTGATTTTTCTGTTGGCGGGATCGACTTCCAGGATGCGGGCTTTTACTTCCTGGCCCACGGTCAATACGTCGCCCGGCTTTTCGACCCTGGTGCGGCTGAGCTGAGATATGTGGATCAACCCCTCCACCCCCGGCTCGAGTTCCACGAAAGCCCCGAAATCGGCGAGCCTGATTACCTTTACCGTCACATCCTGCCCCGTCGCGAACCGCGAATCGATATCGCGCCATGGGTCGTTCAACTGTTTGTAGCCCAGGCTGATCCGCTTTTTCTCCGTGTCTATGTCGAGCACCACTACGGAGACTTTCTGCCCGCGTTTTAAAATTTCCTTGGGGTGCTTTATGCGCGTCCAGCTGATGTCTCCGATATGTATGAGCCCTTCGACTCCCGGCTCTATCTCGACGAAAGCCCCGAAATCCGTCATATTGGTCACGCTGCCTTCGGCCTCGGCGCCCTTCGGCCAGTGGCTCTCCGCCGATTCCCACGGGTCCGGAAGCGTCTGGCGCATCGAGAGCGAGACGCGGTTCTTCTCGCGGTCGATGCCTATAACTTTAACTTTGACCCTGTCGCCCTTGGCTACGAGGTCTTTCGCCTTAGCGCTGCGCTGCCAGGCGAGTTCGGTGATGTGAATCAGCCCCTCGATCACGCCCAGGTCGACGAAAACGCCGAAGCTCGTGATGCTGCTTACCTCGCCCTCCAGCACATCGCCCTCGTGGACCGAGTCGTAAAATTTCTCGCGCTCCACGCCCATTTCCTCTTCGAGTATAGAGCGCCTCGAAAGGACGAAACGGCGCTTGTTCCGGGCCCTCTCTATGACCTTGGCAGGAAAAGTCTGATCGAGCAGCCTGCCAGGGTTTATGCCGCGGCCTTCCTCGGCCAGGTGCGAAATGGGGATGAATCCTTCGAGCCCGCAGCAATCCACTATGAGCCCGCCTTTTACCTTCCTCCGGCCTCGCACTTCGACTATATCGCTTTCGGCGAGTGCTTTCTCCAGTTGGTTCCATCTATCGTCGAACTCACAACGCCACCGGCTCAGAGTCAGTTGGGCTTCCTCGCCCTGGCTGATGCTGGTTACCTGCACGCGGACCTTGTCGTTTACGGCCGGTTCCCGTTCGGATTCGACCAAAACAGGGTGTGTCCACTCCTTCTGAGGGAGGAAACCTTCGCATTTAAAGCCCACGTCCACAAGCCAGCCGTCGTCTTTGGAGTTCACTATCACTCCTTCGACCACCGAGCCGCGATGGATCTCGATGTCACCCATCTGCTCCATAAAGCTCTCCATCGTCTCTTCCGCAGACTGACTTTCCTGCGGTTGCGTCGTAAATTCTCCGTCGCGGATTTCATCCACCATTACCGTCACAGCCTCCTCGGACCTACAGCCTCAATAATTTTGCAATCAAATCGTTTACGAGCCAGTCGGGGGTGCTTCCACCCGCGGCCACTCCTATTTTATCCTTATCCCGCAACCACCCCTCGTCCAATTCTCCGGCGTGCTCTATCCATGCTACGTCCAAACCGGAGGATCGCGATATTTCCACGAGCGCGCGCGTATTGGCGCTGTTTCTGCCGCCCACCACGACGACCGCGTCCACGCTTTCGGCAAGCTTTTTCACCGATTCCTGCCGCTTGACGGTAGCTCGGCATATTGTATTATATACCCTCAATTCCTCCGTCAAAAATACAAATTTTGACGCTAAAGCGGCTAAAGCGGCCTCTGTTTGCGTCGTCTGGCTCAATATCCCTATTCTACCGCAGCGCTCCCGTAAATTAATGCGGTTTTCGCTTTTGACAATAAGCGCCTCTCCGTCTATATGCCCCAGAATGCCTTTTACTTCAGGATGATCCAAGTCTCCGAGGATGACGATTTTATACCCTTCCCGGTCAAGTTCCTCGGCCCTTTTATGTACATGCCGGACAAAAGGGCACGTGCCGTCGATAACCTCGCGGCATTTTTCCTTCAATTCGCCGTATTCGCGCCGGGAAACGCCGTGAGCCCGTATAAACGCCGCGGCCCCGTCGGGAATTTCGGAGACGCTTGCCATCACTTTGAGACCCAACTTCGCGAGCCTTTCCACTTCCTGGGGATTGTGAATCGGGTTTCCCGTCGCGTAAACCGATTCGTTTTCGCGAAGGGCTAACTCCAAACGCTCTATCGCCCTTCTGACCCCGAAACAAAGCCCCGTCGGATTCGCGACCGTAAAATTCACAGCGCCATCCCGCCTGAAATTCGCATGACCATGTCGTTGACAATTTTTTCGAAATCAATCTCCGAAAAATCATACCACAAAATCGGCCGAAATTGACGGAACCACGTCATCTGTCTGCGCGAAAACGCCTTGGTCGATTTGATATCCGCGCTCAGCGCCTCTTCCAAAGTCATCCCGCCTTCCAGGCAGAGCGCGAGTTCTCTGTAACCGAAACCTTTCATAGACGGATGCCGGGTTGAATAACCCCTCGACATCAGCCATTCGACTTCCTCGGGATATCCGTTCTTGAACTGACCGGCCGCGCGAGCCTCGATTTTTTTGTAAAGAACGTCTCTTGGCGCTTTGACGCCGAAATAAAAAATTTTCATACCGCCGATTTTTTTTCTCTCGCGATACATCTCCGTGGGGCTTTTTCCCGTGAGTTTCCATATTTCAAGAGCCCGCAGGACGCGGTATCTGTCGTTGGGATGTATGCGAAGCGCGGAGTCCGGATCCGCGTTGGCGAGCAGGGTGTGCATGGCTTCATTTCCTTTTTCCGACGCTTCGCGCTCCAGGTTCTCCCTCACGTCCGGGTCTTTAGGCAGATCGTCCGACAGCATATTGCCCTCGAGCGCCCTGTAATAAAGAGGCGAGCCTCCGGCCAGTATAGGGATTCTGCCCCGCGCGGCAATTCTCTTTACGGCGTCCTCCGCGCGTTTCACAAAATCGGCGGCGGAAAATTCCTCGTCGGGGTCAGCTATGTCAATCAAGTGATGAGGGACTGTTTTTCTGTCCTTGAGGGAAATTTTATCGGTGCCTACGTCCATGTACCTGTATATCTGGCGGGAATCGACCGAGACCACTTCCCCCGAAAGACGCCTCGCCGTCTCGAAAGCGACCTTTGTCTTGCCGGCGGCGGTAGGCCCCACTATCGCGTAAAGCGCGCCGTTCATCGCTCGAACCAGCTCTTGAGTTTTTCGCCGGCGAGGAATATCGTCGTGGGACGCCCGTGGGGGCAACTGTATGGCTCCCGGCACTTTTCGAGCCTGTCGAAAAGTTCGAGCGCCTCCTCGCGCTCCACCGTCTCGCCCAGCTTTACGGCGTCACGGCAGGCAGTTCTCGCCCATCTCCACCACACTTCCCTGTCGCGTTTCGACGGGTCCGTCTCCTCCTCTATGCCCTTCAGCGCCGAACGAAGCATCTCGAGCGGCGACAGCCTTCCCAATCCACGCAAAGCGGGGAGCGACGTCATCACCGGCTCGTCCTGCTCCGAGCCTTCGTCTTGCGGTAAACGAAACGCGAAACCCATGTTCGAGAGTTCATCCACGTTCTGCATGGCGGCCGCGGCCACGGCCGGAGGAAGTTCCTGGGGCGACAGAAGCGATTGCGACGCTATTCGGCTTCCCGAGAACGAATCCTCTATCCGTTCGTACAAAATACGCTCGTGGGCGGCGTGAGCGTCGACAAGGCAAAGCCCTCTGGGATCGTCGAACACGAGATACCCGCCCTGGGTTTGTCCCAGATATTTTCTGGGCGTACCCAATTCCCCGTCGGAAAACAAGTCCTTCGTCACATTAGGCAATGAGCCGCCCGGCGCGTCAGCGGCGCTCGCCGCGCTCACGGGGGCGTGTTTGCCGATTTTGGGCATTTCAGGGATATAGCTGTCCCAGGGATTTCGCGGAGTTTCGTGGGGCGACGGCGGGAAATCCAGGGCGGCGGTCTCCTCCCTGAATCCGCCTCCGGAGAGCAGGGCTTTTTTGGCTCCCCTCAATACCAATTCGAACACGGAGCCCTGACGTCGGAAGCGCACCTCGGCTTTTGCCGGATGAACGTTGACATCGACGTCCTCCGGGCGAAGATCGAGCATCACTATCCACTCGCCGAAAATGGAAGCCCCGGTCGCGTTCAGGGCGCTCCTTATCGTGGAATCCTGCACTCTGCGGCCGTTCACGAAAGCGGTCACGTTTACCCGTTTCGAACCGGGGAGAGCGTTCCACCACAAAACGAGCGCGCCTTCCGCCGAACGGGCCTCGGCGCGCACGGAACGGGACTCCTCTCCCCACAGCGAGGCCAGAAGTTCGTCCGTATTCGCTACGCCCCCTATATCGAGCATTTCCTTCCCGTCGCTCGACACCCTGAAACGAATCCCGGGACGCGCGACGGCGTAATCCTGAACCACCTGAATTATCCGTTTCAACTCGGAGGACGCGCTCTTTAAAAATTTCCTCCTCGCCGGGAGGTTATAGAAGAGATCGTCGACCTGCACGCGCGTTCCCGGCACGCAGGGAGTCCTCGAACAATAAACTACGGAACCTCCGTCTATTTTTATCACGCCGCCGGAATCGTCGTCCCGTCTCCTGCTGCGCAGCTCCATGCGGCTCACCGCCGCGATGCTCGCGAGGGCTTCTCCTCTGTACCCGAGGGTGCGGACGTGCTCCAGATCATCGAGCGTCGATATTTTGCTCGTCGCGTGCCGCTCGACCGTGAGAGGAATATCTTCCCAGGATATTCCCGAACCGTCGTCCTCGATGACGAGCGATGCCCTCCCCCCCTGCGAGAGCGCGATCTTTACGTTCGACGCCCCCGCGTCGATCGAGTTCTCGAGCATCTCCTTCGCCGCCGAGACAGGCCGTTCGATGACCTCGCCGGCCGCTATGCGGCTCGCTACCGTTTCGTCGAGCCTCTTTATCGAAACGCCTTTTTCGGTCATTTGAGCCCCAATATCCCCCTGCTCTTTTTCCGCAGCCGCGAGACCATTTCAAGGGCTTCGATCGGCGTCATGCGGTTGGGATCGCACTGTGAGATTTCCTCTATCACTCCCTCGCGCTCCGCGTCGAAAAATATCTCCTTCTGCACGTTTTTCCTGGAAATCTCGGATAACGCCGGGCGCGAATGCCCCGACGACCTTTCGAGTTCGCCGAGTATCTCCTGCGCGCGCGTCACCACGAGAGAAGGGACTCCGGCAAGGCGCGCGACC
Source organism: Synergistaceae bacterium (assembly GCA_031264605.1). Classification (GTDB taxonomy): domain Bacteria; phylum Synergistota; class Synergistia; order Synergistales; family Synergistaceae; genus JAIRKI01. Next base: position 5,954 of record JAISDQ010000192.1, read on the forward strand.
TCCACTCCGTACGACCTGTCGGCCGGCCCTTCCGCCACTTTATGCAGGAACCTGATTCCGTTTTTGGATTCCTCCACCGCCATGCTCAAGTTCACGAGCTGAGGTAGAGACAGGTTTGTGAGTTCGTGATAGTGAGTGGCGAAGAGCGCTTTCGTCCGCCCTTCGACGTTGAGGTCCAAAAACTCCAGCACCGCCCACGCTATGCTCATCCCATCGTAAGTCGACGTCCCTCTGCCTATCTCGTCGAGTATCACGAGGCTGCTGGATGTGACGTGCCGCAGTATGTTGGCCGTCTCCACCATCTCCACCATGAACGTGCTGCGGCCCATGGAGAGTTCGTCACGCGCCCCGATCCGGGTGAAAATTCTGTCGATAAGCCCTATCCGCGCTTCCTCCGCCGGTACGAACGAACCCATGTGAGCCATCAGGGCCGCCAGGGCGGCGGTCCTGAGATACGTCGATTTTCCGGCCATGTTAGGGCCGGTGATCACCGCGATACATCCCGAATCATGTCCGTCCGGATCGAGCGCTATGTCGTTCGGCGTAAAGGGCGATGCCGTCTGCGAGCGCTCTATCACCGGATGGCGCGCTCCCCGGATGTTGAAAATCCTGCTTTGATCCATCTTCGGCCGCACGTACGCGTTATCCCGCGCGACCTCGGCAAGCGAACACAGCACGTCGAGGACGGCTACGGCCGACGAAGCCGCCTGGCATGAAGCGCCGTTATCGAGGACTTTCGAGACCATCTCCTTGTAAATAGTTTCCTCACGAACGCCGATATCCTGTTCCGCCCTGAAAATACGGCGTTCTATTTCCTTGAGGCGCTCGTTCACGAACCGCTCCCCGCCCGCCACCGTCTGGCGTCTCACATAATCAGGGGGAGCTTTGTCGGCGAAATTCTTGCCCAGTTCGATGTAATATCCGAAAACGGAATTTTTGCCCACCCTGACCTTGAGCCCCGTGCGTTCGCGCTCGGAAGTCTCGAACATTTTCAAATTTTCCTCGGCATGAGCTATCGCGTCGCGGTAATCGTCGAGTTCGGCGTCAAAACCGTCGCGGATAATCGCGGAGGCCATGTTCCTCGGGAGGTCGTCGATCAGCGCGTTTTCGAGCAGAGTCCGCAAATCCGACTGATCCCCGACGTCGCGGAATATCGATTTCAACCCCGCGAATTCAGCGTTATCAGCCGCGGCGCGGATTTCGGGCACGGATGAAAGCGTATCCCTCACTACGCCCAGGTCTCTTGGATTTCCGATTTTCATCGAGAGACGGGATATGGCCCGCTCCATGTCGCCGCACTTCGAAAGCGCCGAGACAAGTTTTCTCCTTATAGGATTGTCGTCGACCAGAAACTCCACGCAATCGTGCCTGAAGGAAATCTCGCCGAGCCGTCTCGAAGGGCGCGATATCCAATCCCGAAGGAGACGCCGCCCCATTGGCGTCTTGCAGCGGTTCAAAACGGAATATAGGGAAGGCCCGGAGGAGTCGAACAACTCCAGATTGGCCTGCGTCGAATGGTCCAATATCAGCATGCCGCCGGGTATGATGGGGCGGATTTCGCGCACGTGCTCCCCCCCTCCGAACTGAGTCTCTTCGAGATATCTGAGCACGGCCGCGGCGGTTCCTGACGCGGGATCGTCGTCCTCCAGGCCCATCGAGTGAAGCGTTGGGATATTCCATCGTTTGCAAAGCCATCCGGCGCCGTAAGACGCGGAGAATTCGCCCCGTTCGCGGGACACGACCGTCGGGCGCGAAGCCGTCCCTTCCGGCCAGACCTCCGCGAACATTCTTTCCTGACCGTGCGGCACGAGAATTTCCCCCGGAGAAAACGTCATGATATGAGAAACGGCCTCATCGGCCGCGAAGGTACCCGCTTCGAGTTTCCCAGCGCCCGAAGTGAGAAAAGCTATCGAGATATTCTCCGCCCCGAATTGGGCCGCCGCGAGACGCCCCTCCTCCGGAGCGTCCTGCGGCACGTAGGTGCCGGGCGTGACGACGCGGACCACTTTCCGCCCGACCAGATTCTTTCCGTCGGGCTCGGTCACCTGGTCGCAGATGGCCACTCGCAAACCGGCCGATATGAGGCGTCCTATATAGGCGTCAAGGGCGTGATGCGGAACTCCCGCCATCGGAATAGCCTTGTCCTGATCGCGGGCCGTGAGCGTGATATCCAAAATCTCAGACGCTTTGACCGCGTCGTCGAAAAACATCTCGAAAAAATCGCCCATGCGAAACAGCAGAACGCAGTCCGGGTATTTGTCCTTCCATTCCGAGTACTGCGCGAGCATGGGAGTCATTTTCACGCCTTCCGGCAGTTTCAACTCAAAACCCCCGCCATTTCGAACGCCCTCTCTCTCAGGACAGGGCGTCTTTGATTTTCAGCGATATCTCGGCCGGTACTTTAAGGTATTTCACCACGTTTTTAGTCGACACGTCACGCTTTTTTTTCTTGACCTTGACCGTCACGTTCGACACGCTGATGTAAGGATCCCATGAATCGGGATACATCGTCACGGCGGCGTATTTTTCGTCGCTAGGTTCAGACGGGGCGTTCCGCCCGTCGAGCGGCGTCATGAGCGCTCCGAAATCGCCGCGGGAGAGCGATTCCTTGAAAGCGGCGGTATTTTCTATAAAAGCGACGGATTTCGGAAGCTCCACGGCGTCCATCCACATTCCGCGCCTTTCGGAATACGGCGCGTTAGCCTGCTTCGCGGGGGCCGCCGCCGAGAGATACCCGATCCAGACAGCCTCGGCCGCCCATATCGCCCATAATTCCCAACCGCTGACCGTCATTGCCCCGCTCCCCGAAGAGCCCGATATCGACCAACCCAAGCCGTTTATGAATTTTATCCCATCCCAGGCATCGCGCGGATTTTCGAAGTACATAGAAACCGTCTCGAATACTTCCTGCACCTCGGATAATTTTGTCACCCCGTACGCGGCGAGATAAAAAAACCAGTGGAAGACATAAGCGCAAATGAATACGATAATCCCTGATATCACGGCGCATGAGACGTTTCTCACGTGGAACGCCGATACTCCCTTTGACACGGCAAATCCCAGCAACGCCCCCAATGCCCCCGCCAACAGGATATTGATGTATATAAGCGGGATAACGGCGCTGACTATGCCGTACAGCGCCCCTGCCGCCACAGCCAGAACGCAGCCCCCGAGAGCGGTCAGGATCACTCCGGAAGGCGGCGCGGCGCCCGAAGGTTTATAGTACGCGAGGCGCGTGGTTCCGTCCATGTCAATCCCCGCCTCCCAGCGCGACTCCGGCGGGGGAGTTTCTGGATTCCCCGGAATCGAGATAGTTCTGCAGCAAAACAGCGGCCGCGACCTTATCGACAGCGCGTTTCCTCCCGGCGCGCGATACGTTGGCCTCTATCAGCGCCCGATTCGCGATCACCGTAGTAAATCTCTCGTCCCACATGACGACCTCCACTTCCGGGAAAAAAGCCCTGAGACTTTCAACCGTTTCTTTGACATGCCTTGCCTCGGGCCCATAGCTTCCGTCCGTGCGGCGGGGCATCCCAACTACTATTTTACCCGCGCCGCGCTCGTCCAATATCTTCGAAAGATTTTCCATCCAACTGTCTTTTGCCCGCAGTACCGACACTCCCTGCGCGAATACGCCGGTAGGATCGCTCGCGGCCACGCCTATTCTAACTGTTCCTATGTCGAGAGCTATCACGTTTCCCCTGTCCGATGAACTCATTGGTCTTTCGGGCAACCCGCCTGTTCTCTCACTATTTTTTCGGCCGATTCGAGAGCTTCAGCGAGGCGCGGGATATCGCCGCCGCCGCCCTGCCCCATCGACGGTTTACCGCCTCCGCTTCCGCCGATAATCGAGGAGATTTCCCGCGCCAGATTCCCGGCGTGCACCCCGCGTTTCACGGCCAGGTCCGACGCCATGCATATGAGCGACGCCGCGTCGCCCTCGATTCCGGCCAGCATCAGGACGGAATCTTTCTCCAGTTGTTTCAGCCTGTCCCCGATCCGGCGCAGCATATCGCGCGACGCGCCTTTGAAACTGGCGGCGACCAGCGGAATGCCGTCTATCCGCACCGCTTTTCGCAGGATTTCGCGAGCCGAGGAAAGCATATCCGAGAGCGCCAGTTCCTGATT
>JAISDQ010000193.1 GCA_031264605.1 Synergistaceae bacterium
TCCGTCGATGAGGTTTATATTTCAGGCGACGGTTTTGCCGGTAATATCGACGATATCGTAGGCGTCGGGAAACCTCTCTTAAACGCTATCAAAAAACTCGGGCCGGAGAAAATCGGCGAATGGCTGAAATTTTTTAAAGGCACGGAGGGAAGCGAGCGTTATCAGCTATGCGCGTCGTCGCGTAATTATGTGACCTTGTCTCCTTTCGCGTTGCCGGACGCGGTTTCCCTTTCGGCCGGAGACTCGCTTTCGGCCGCCCGGTTGGCCGTAGTGTCCGCGATGACGAACCGGGCCGCGTCCTCTCGCAGAAAAAAGATTTCGGCGCTTCTCGATGTCTTGGAGCGCGCCAACTCGAAAAAGATAGATGAATACGAGTCTCTCGCTTCCGGCGGAGATGAAATCGAGCGGCTGAAAATAGAAGGACAGCTCATACTGGCCCACGCTCACGCCATTCGGCCCAGGACCGAGTCGGCGGCGTTGATCCGGTGGACTGAAGAAGGAAGCGAGGAGAGGCTCGTCTCGCTCGATCCCGACAAAGACGCCGCCGCCAACGCCGAGGCGCGTTTCGCGAAATACAGGCGCAAAAAGAAAGCGATCGCGGCGGCTAACGCATTGCTGCCGAAACTGTATCGGGAAAGGGCCGAAATCAATGAACAGCGGGTCTTGCTCGAATGTAACGACGATTTGAACACGTTATCCCTGATGATGGAGGAACTGCGCCGCCCGCGTTCGTCCGCCCGCGCGCGCGAAACGGCCCCGAAGAACCATGCCGACGCCGCGCCTCACAGGAGAGCCGAATTTCCGGACGACGGCGCGACGCTGTTTTACGGACTCTCCGCCAAAGGCAACCGCCATTTGACGTTCAAACTGGCTAAAGCCAGCGACCTGTGGTTTCATGCTCAGGGGATACCCGGGGCGCACGTCATTCTGAGATTCGCCGCCATCCCCGACGACGAGACAAAGGCGCGGATGACGCGCGCCGCGGCGGCGTGCGCCGCCTTTTACAGCGGCGCGCGCGACTCCGGAGGAGTGAAAGTCGATTACGCGCTCCGCAAATACGTCCGCGCCATACAGGGCGAAGGAGCGGCGAACGTCACTTACAGAGAGTTCGATACCGTTATCGTGGATTCGTCGCGCTGGCGCGAGATCGAACCGCAAATAGACAGCGCGCGAGTTCTTCGGGGATGAAACTCCGAAAACTCACCCTTCTCCCGTCCCTTGGGTGAGCGAACGACAGTTTCCACGAATGCAGAAACACTCTGCCCGAGGCGAAGGGGCTTTCGCGCGACGGCGCGTAAAGCGTATCGCCGACGAGAGGACATCCCAGAGCGCTCATGTGTACCCTTATCTGGTGCATCCTTCCGGTGTGCAGCGAGCATTTCGCGAAGCTGTATTCGCCGTCGCTCCACAACACCTCGTATTCGGTGACGGCACCGCGCCCGTCGGCCCTGACCGTCATTTTTCTTCCGTCCGCGCCGCGCCCGACGGGCGCGTCTATTCTGGCGCTCGCCTCGCGCGGCTTGCCGTGACAGAGAAATAGATAAGTTTTCTCCACTCTTCTCGCCTTGAACTCGTTGTAAAGTTTCTCGAGCGCGAAGCCGCCGCGCGCCACAACCATCAATCCCGACGTGGTGGCGTCGAGCCTGTGGACTATGCCGGGGCGAATGACGCCCTTCACGTTGCCAAAATCCGGAAACCTGTAAAGCAGACCGTGAACCAGCGTTCCCCGATAATGGCCCGGGGCCGGATGCACCACGAGCCCCGCCGGTTTGTCGATCACGATTATGTCGTCATCCGCGTAGACCACGCCGAAGCTCACTTCTTCGGGCTCTAGGTCCAGTTTTTGAGGCGGAGGCATCATCACGGCATATTTTTCGCCGAGGCCGGTTTTCAGGGACGGTTTAACTCTACGCCCGTCCGCCGGCACGACGAGCCCGCGTTTTATGAGATCCGCCGAATGTGATCTGCTGACGCCGAGCGCGACGGATATCGCAAAATCGAGGCGGTGGCCCGCCAATTCGTCATTTATCCCGATTTCATTCGAAACGGTGTCCGGTTCGCCGGCTTCCGTCCCAATCGTTTCGGTTTCGGGGCGGGGGCCTTTATTTTCCCAGGTGTTCGAGAGCGTCGGCACAGCGGCCGCAGACCTCTTTTTCGCCGATTTCCGGCCGGTGTTTCCAGCATCTCGGGCATTTCGCGTCCGTGTTTTTGCTCACGCCCACCGTTATTCCGGTGACGGAGTCCTCGTAAATCACGTCGGCCGCTTTGGGAGCGCTCGCCCGCGCGAAGCCCGACACGATGACGACAGTCTCCCAGAGTTCGTCGGACACGGATGCCGCCGCTTCGGCGTACTGTTCACCCCAGATCGCCCACACCGACGCGTCGAGGGAGTGTCCGATCACGCCTTTCGAGCGCGCCGATTCGAGCGCGCGCTGTATGGCGCCCCTGGCCTCCATCACCTTGTCCCATCGGGATTCGATCTCTTCCGGGAGGCCGTCTCTTGAAACCGGCGGCCAAAGGGACATATGGACGCTTTCGGGGAGGTTTGGGTCCATCTTCCGCATTTCCGCCCATATTTCCTCGGATGTGAAGCAGAGTATCGGGGCAATCATGGAGACGAGCGGCGACAGGACTTCCCACATCACGGAGCGGGCGCATCTGCGCATGTGCGAATCCATTCTGTCCGCGTAGAGCGCGTCTTTCGATATGTCGATGTAGAACGCCGACAGCTCGTTGTCGCAGAATTGATGTATCTTGAACATCGGCAGATGGAATTCGTAGGCGTCGAAACTCGAAGTGACGTTCTCTATCAGCCTCGCCAGTTTGAGCAGGATATACTTGTCGACCTCGCCGAGCGCCGCGCGCGGCACGGAGTCGCGGGCCGGGTTGAACCCGTTGAGGTTCGCCAGTAGGAAGCGCGCCGTGTTGCGTATCCTTCTGTAAGATTCAGCGAGATTGTTTATGATGTTATTCGATATGCTGATATCGTTGCGGTAATCCGTGGAAGCGACCCACAGGCGCAGGATATCCGCGCCGTATTTTTCGACTATCTCCTGTGGCAGTATCGCGTTTCCGAGCGATTTCGACATCTTCCTGCCCTTTTCGTCGATTATGAAACCGTGAGTCAGCACCGATTCGTAAGGCGCCCTCCCCCGCGTGGCAACGGACGTCAGGAGCGACGACTGGAACCAGCCCCTGTGCTGGTCGCTTCCCTCCAGATACATGCTGGCCGGGAAGCTGAGTTCGGGCCATACCGACGGATTTTCGAGCACGCCGCGATAACTGCATCCCGAATCGAACCACACATCCATGATGTCATTTTCCCTCTTGAGGTTTTTGCCTCCGCACTTCGGGCACAGGGCGAGGTCGCCCAGAAGTTCCGGAGCGGACGCTTCCCACCAGTAGTTGCTTCCTTTTTCCAGCACTTTGCCGGCAACCCGCCTGATGCGATCCGCCGTCAGTATCACCTCGCCGCAATCCTCGCAGTAGAACGCCGGGATGGGAACGCCCCATATCCTCTGCCTGCTGATGCACCAGTCGGAACGGTCGCGAACCATATTCGAAATTCTTTCCTTGCCCCACGACGGCACCCATTCTATTTCGTTATCAATGCATGAAAGCGCTTTATCCTTGAATTTAGAGACCGACACGAACCATTGGTCGGTGGCGCGGAAGATGACGGGCTTTTTACAGCGCCAGCAATGCGGATATGAGTGAGTGATCTTAAGTTGCCCCAAAAGCCTGCCGTTGTCGGCCAAAGTTTCGAGCACCTTCCTTGCGCCGTCGTCGAGCGACATTCCGCCAACGAGCGCGGTCTCCGGGACGAAAAATCCCTTCGCGTCGACTGGGTTGTATATGTCGAGGCCGTATTTCACGCCGGTCTCATAGTCCTCCACGCCGTGTCCCGGCGCGGTATGGACGCAGCCGGAACCCGCGTCGAGCGTGACGTAATCGGCCAGCACGAACGGTATCGCGCGTTTTTCGTAGAAGGGGTGAACCGCCTCCAGCCCCTCTAACTCGCGCCCTTTTATGGTGGTGAGCGCTTCGCCGAACGCGATGCCGGTATCTTTGGAGACTTCGTCCCTCAATTCCGACGCTATGAGATAAACGCGCCCGCCCGTTTCAAAAAACGCGTACTCGAAATCGGGATGCACGGCGACCGCCAGGCTCGCTGGAAGCGTCCATGGCGTCGTCGTCCAGATTATGGCGCCGATGTCGCGCCCGGCAAGCGCGGGGAATTTCGTTTCCGCCGCGCGGAACGGATAGGAGACGTATACGGAAGGCGAAGTTTCGTCCTCGTATTCTATTTCAGCCGCGGCCAAAGCGGTCTCGCAGTCTATGCACCAGAATATGGACTTTCGCCCCCTGTAAACGAAGCCGCGTTCAACCATGTCGGCCAGGGCGTTTATCTCGGCCGCCTCGAAACCGGGTTCGAGCGTGATGTACGGTTTATCCCAATCTCCCATGACGCCGAGGCGTTTGAATTCGTCAGTCTGAACCTTGACGAATTTGAGGGCGTGTTCCGCGCAGCGTTTGCGGAGTTCGACCGGGTTTATTTGTTCGGCCCTGATGCCGGCGTCCTTCAGCACTTTGTGCTCGATAGGCATCCCGTGGGTGTCGTAGCCGGGCACATAGGGCGCGTAATACCCGCGCATCCACTTGTAGCGGACTATCATATCCTTCAGTATTTTGTTGAGCGCGGTGCCTAGGTGTATGTTGGAATTGGCGTACGGAGGCCCGTCATGGAGGATGAAGCGCGGACGCGCGGCGCGGTTGTCTCTCAGTTTGCCGTAAACGTCGGATTTTTCCCAAAATTCCAGAAATCCCGGTTCGCGGGACGACAGATTGGCGCGCATTGGAAAATCAGTTTTTGGAAGAAACAGAGAATCCTTATAATCGTTGGATTTTTTTTCCGAAGCCATCTGAGAACCTCCCAATAAATAGGCAAATTACGGCAGGTATCTTATCATCATGCCGAAATAAAAACAAATAATACCATGCGCTCAGGCAGGGCAAACGCGTCAAAAAAATGGCGACGCAAAAAAAGCGGCAAGGATTGCTATCCGCATATCTACCACAACCAAACGCAAGCCGCCGGAGAGTTGGACGCGCCCGGCCTCAAATTGTCCACGTGGCAAGGGCAAGGGAGAAACGCGCCAACCCATTGCCCGGTGACATTCCTCAATATAATCCTTGACTTAAAGGGCCAATATGTATAATATACGAAACCGGCCTGAACGGATGAAATCCGTAAAATAGAAAACAGGCCGGAACCCGTAAACCGAATACGACTATCCTTTTCGCGGAGACAGCATATACCGGCCCGATTGTTCGCGTTCCGAATCAAGGATTTTCCGCGGTGCGCGGGTACAGGGAGGTACTGATGACAATAGAAACGGAACAGAACGAAATCTCCGCGCGGTTCGAGGATTACGGCCTCCGCCCGGAGATACTCAGGGCTATTGCCCGTAAAGGCTTTGCGGCGCCCATGCCGGTTCAGTCGCGTATACTGGAGGACGCGTCGCTCACCGAGGGCGATCTTATAGTTCAGGCGCGGACCGGTTCGGGAAAAACCCTCGCTTTCGCCATTCCCATCTTCAACGGCATGGAAAAAAAATCGCCGACGCCGCAGGTGTTGGTGCTCTCGCCCACCCGTGAACTCGCGCAGCAGACGGCGCGCGAATTCGCGTGGCTGGGCGTCGAAATGGGCGCGACCGTCGCCGCGCTTGTCGGCGGGCTCGACATGGAGCGGCAGGTTCGCGCTCTCAAAGACGGAGCTTCAGTGGTGGTAGGCACCCCGGGCCGGGTGCTGGATCACATCAGAAGGGGCTCTTTCGTCACCGGAGGCGTGCGCATACTCGTGCTCGACGAAGGAGACCACATGCTCGACATGGGATTCCGCGACGAACTGGAAGCCATATTGAGCGGCATGGAAAGCCTGGATAAAACCTGGCTCTTTTCGGCCACCATGCCGCCGGAAGTGGTGTCTCTCGCCCGCAGGTACCTCGACGCGCCCAGAAAGATATCTCTTGTCGCCGACATCGCCTGCCATGACGACATATCGCAGAAGACATACGTGATACCGGCGCGCAAACGTTTCGAAGGGCTGGCGAACGTTTTGCTGTGGGAAAATCCCTCTCGGACGCTCATGTTCTGCGCGACGAAAATCGAGACGCAGGACATAGCCGACAAGCTGTGCGACGAGGGCTTCAAAGCCTGCGCGATACACGGCGACATGAGCCAGCGTGAGCGCAATAACGCCCTCGCCTCGCTTCGCGGGGGCAGGGTGGACATACTCGTGGCCACGGACGTCGCCGCCCGCGGGCTCGACATCGACGGAATCAGCCACGTGATACAGTTCGGCCTCCCGGGCAACCTGGAGACGTTCGTCCACCGGAGCGGCAGAACCGGCCGGGCCGGCCGGGAGGGAGCGAACCTCGCGCTTTTGACGGGCAGGGAGCTTCGCTCGTTCAAACAGATGGTGCAGGGGTCCAATTTCCAAATGCAGGTGATTCCGGCGCCCGACGCGGACGAGATAGAAGGCACTCAAAAATCCCGCTTCGAAAACGCGCTGATCGAGCGATCGATAGAGGGCGACGAATATCGGAAATGGGCGGCGGAAGTGCTCGAACGCGACGACGCGGAACTCATGGTGGCCGGTCTGCTGGCGTGCGCTCACGGCGAACAGCCCCGCGGATACTCGATTCGTAACGACGTACAGGCGGAGATGAACCGCGACAGACATCGCGACAGCGCGCCCGAGCGCGAACGCCGCGGACGCGTTCAGGGAAACTCCGTCCGCCGGAGTATGCAGGGAGGCGTGCAGGTGCGCATAGCCGCGGGCCGCGACGACGGATGGGAGGTCGGCGCGCTTTTGGGCGCGTTTTGCCGCTCGATGAGCATTTCCCGCGAGGACGTTGGAAATATAAAACTTCGCGAGACTTCCGCGTCGATCGAGCTTTCCCCGCGCGCCGCGGAGATGCTGGAATCGAGAAAACCCCGCATGGCAAAAGAAGGACTTGTAATCTCGTCGGTCAAGTTCCTGGAAGGGGACGAGCAACCGGCGGAACGCGCCAACAGACCCGCGTATCGCGAAAGGCCGGAACGTCAGTCGGCGGAGCACCGGGATCGCGACCGCTCGTCGCGCCGCCGCAAGACAGGCTTCGAATATTCCCGCTCGCGAAGGGATTGAAGAATCCGTCCCCCAAATGTGAGGGCCAAACGCGCGCGGCGCGAATTGTCAAATTTTTTTAAAGCGGCCTCCGGCTATGCCGGAGGCCGCTTTAAAATGCCTGCTTCGTCGCCGAAGCTCTAGAATTTTATCACGCACTTCAGCGCTATATCGCGCTTCTCGACTCTGCCGAAGATATCTATCACGTCGTCGAAATTGGCGTAGTCGGATATGAAATCCTTTAGCCTGACGGCCCCGGAGCGCAGCCACGCCAATACCTGGCTGTAAGCCTCGCCCTCCTCGTTTTTTCTGGGCATCTGCTGGAAACACAGCGTCCAGTTGTAAGGGGCCTTGCTCCAGTCAAGGCGCAAAGACTCCTCTGGCGATATGCCGTAACAGCATATCTTGCCCCTGTCTTTGATGAACTCCATCGACTGGTTTATGAGAGGCAGATGTCCCACGGCGTCCAAAACATAATCCACTCCGTCAGGGCATATCTCGCGCACCTTCGCGGGCAAGTCGGCCGACTTGGCATCGATGGCGCAAGCGGCGCCGTTTTTGAGCGCCGCCGCGAGTTTTTCTTCCGCTATGTCTAACGCGATTATCGGGTTTACCCCGAGCAGGCTCATGAACCGTATGAACGTAAGGCCCACCGGGCCGCACCCGAAAACCGCCGCGCTCTCGTTGGGCCCGAAACCGAACGTCTTTATCGAACTCAATACCTCGCGCAGCGTCACTATCATCACGGCATCGACCGGATCGATATCCGGAGGGACTACGTTCTGGGCGTCCGCGCCCTCCGGGTAAAGCGGGTTTCCCTGAGCGATTCCGTCCCTCTTCAAAGCCGCGGCGTCGTTCACCACGCCATACTCGGAAAAGGCTCCCCACCCGGATTTGAGGTCTCCGACCGTGTCCACGAACGGAAGCAGAACGGCGTCCCCAATCTTGAAACCGCAAACTTTAGAACCGACCTCGACGACGCGTCCAACGCCTTCGTGCCCCAGCATCAGCGGATAATCGTTCTCGTACGCGAAGCCCTTGAATTTGCCGTGAATGAGTTTGACGTCCGTCCCGTTGCACACCCCGCAGCTTATCATTTTCACGAGCGCCTGGTATTCGCCGTACTCGGGCGTCGGCGCTTCGCCAAACGACAAACTTCCATTTTTTCCAACAATCAGCGTTTTCACAATCCTCGCCTCCAAAAAATTTCCGCAAGCGGAATTCAAACCGCAACCCCCGTCGTCATTGCCGCGACAAGGCCCATTCAACATTAAATCCGCGCCATGTGCAAGGCATAGACGCCCAATTTATTTTGAAACCTGTTGTAATATAATAACATATCGTCC
>JAISDQ010000211.1 GCA_031264605.1 Synergistaceae bacterium
CAAGGGCTTCAACGCGGAGCTGTTGGGGAAAAGCGAAACCCTCACCGGATACGCGTTTTTCGTCGACTTGGCGCGTCAGTACGAGGACGCCGGTTATGAAACGGAAGAAGCCGTTCGGAGAGCTGTGGAAGATTGCGTCGATAAGAGCATACTGGCTGATTTTTTACGGGAACATGCCTCGGAGGTGATCAATATGCTGACAGCGGAGTTCAAACTGGAAGAAGCGTTGCAAGTCTGGAAAGAAGAAGGTTTTGAGGAAGGTATGGAGAAAGGCAGAGAACAAGGCATAGAGAGAGGTATGGAGCAAGGGATGGAGAAAATGGCGAGGAACCTTTTGTCAAAAGGCATCGCTCCTGATGTTATCGCCCAAAGCGCCGGTATGCCGCTGGAAAAGATTCAATCCCTTATCGGCTGATTTTCCTTTAAAGCCATAAAAAAAGAGAGCCGCAAGGCTCTCTTTTTTTATGGCTTGTTTTGTTGTTGGGTACCGCTTGGCCTAGAAATTGACGATGGTCTGGAAGCGGACCAAGTTGTCTTTTTCGCCGTCGTTGTACTTGGCGTGATCATAGCCGAGTTCGAAGTGAACCGCCGGGTTGAGCTGATAACCTATGCCTACGCCGATCTGGTTGAAATCGTCGCCGCCGTCATAGTCGGCCCAGTTGTAACGTACCCAGCTGTCCCACTTGTCGTTCCACTGCTGAGACGCCTTGACAAGAATGAACTTGTACTTGTCGCCGGTACTAATCACATGACTGCTTGGATCCGCGTCAAAGTTCGCGTAACCGGCATACTCGGTGTCGCCGGTGTCGAATATGAAGTCAGCATCGACCTGCGCGTACTCAATCCACAGAGAGGTGAACTTCAGCAAGTCCTGATTGATATCCAACACGGCCTTCCACGCGTTGGCGTGATCGTTATTGACTTCCGCATCCTGATAGTAATAGAGACCCTTCAACTCTACCGAGGGGTGGAACCTGAACTTCAAATACCCTCCGAAAGTCTTGACGTCATCGTCATACTCATCGGCTAGGTCGAAATAACCCAGCAGACCGGCGCTGAACTTCTCGTTGAAATCTGCGTTCAGGTTCAAAGCTATGCGGTACCATTCGTCAGAGGGTCCAACCTGAGGAAGATAATTAACGCCAGTGGCACTATTAACAACGTTAACAATCGCGTTGGCCTGTGCAACCCCTGCGGGGCTTAGATAATCATCATCACTCAAACGCTGGAGGAGAAGGGCGAAGCTCGCGATGCCGAAGTCCTTCTTGAGACCGAAGCCCTGACGGGTGGTGTCGTTCATCCACGCGTCGTCGTCGATGTAGAATCCAAGGTCGCCTTCCCAGTCCCAGCCGAAACGGCCGGCAGTCAGTTCGATGTCGTAGCCAAGTTTCGTTGTGATGTAGTAATAGTCCCACGTCACCCCAGCTTCACCGTCGGCATGTCCGTTCGCGCCGACCCCGCCGTCTTTGCCGAGACGCGCGTGGAACGCGGTGGTCTCGTTGATCCTCTTGTCGATGAAGACGCGATATTTGTCGAGATCCCAGTCAGCCTTGCCGCTTTCGCGATCTTCGCCGAACTTCGCGTTGAACTCGAACACGCCGGAGAACTTCCAGCCGCCGAGGTCGGCTTCAAGAGCGCCGAGTCTGGCGTCGATACCGTCAACCGTCACACCGAGGGCCGACAGTTCGTCGGAGAACTCGACTATCAGGCGGCGCATCATCTCAACGTCGGCCTTGCTCGCCTTGTCCATGTCGACGTACGCGAGGCTGCGCGCGATGATGGACGCTATTTCGTAACGGGTCGCCGGCTGCGGACCCTTGAACGTCCCGTCGGGATAGCCGGAAATGACTCCGCGGGCCGCGAGCTGCGCCACCGCGTCGTACGCCCAATGGGAAGCGGGGACGTCCATGAACGGGTTCGTCGCCGCGAACGCCGGAGCCGCGAAGGCCGCCAGCATAACTACCGCTATTACTGCCAAAAGTTTCTTCATTGTGGTTAATACCCCCTAAGTTGTTGTTTGTGACTTTTTAAACCGGTGAATTCCGGCTTCCGCGTCGGGGGCGGGCAGAGCGCAAAGTCTCCACGTTTCCTTCATGTCCCGCGCCGTCCTCTTTCTGCCTAGCCTTCATTTCACCCTCGTTTTGCCCTCCGTCCCTTTGTGGCTGTCGGGGGTTTTCCCTCCTTCCTTCGCCGTCGGGGATCTTTGGGGCTCGTGAGCTTGTTTGTGAAACGTCGTTTCCAAATCGCGCGGCAAATAAAAAACACCTGCTTGCGCAATCGGTAAACGGTACGCGAGAACCCGTGGTATCGCCGCGTTTATGAGGCGCGTCTTTGTGATGTCAGGGAAATTTTGTGTGCGGCGGGCATGAAGGGAGGGGGAAAACGAGAACCGCCTGCAGGTAGTTCTTATTTTCCCCCGTTTTTCACAGTCCTGTTTTTTTCGCGCGAAAACCGACAGGCACTTCACCAACAGCAGGGTATCGGATTCCACCCGCATCCGAGCCTTCACAGGCCTTCGTCAGATTTGTAATATCTCGACGTCCTTTGAGAAACCAAGCTCCGGCGGTTCACATTCGGGGTGACAGCGCCGGAGCTGCTTGCGCTGATTGATCGATCGACGGGGGGAGTATAACAAATCTTTCCAAATTTAAAATCGTTATAATTACGTAGAAAATGGGTTTGTGTATCTTAAAGTAGCTTGTAAATAAGGCAAAATATCCCAAATTTCCATTAGTATATTTAAATATTCAATGTAAATATGGCGTATAAGGGGCGGATAATTGAAATTTTTAATATAGCGTAAGAATTGCCTAATATTTTATTAAATTGCGACAATTAACGAAATATCGGAAAACTTTTACAAAAATTATTTTGGCGTTTTTCCCGCCGAAGCCATTCCGCCCGAGAGGTCATAAAGGTTTATAATAAAAATGTGCCCGCGTTGTCGGCGCCGCTCGCGAAAAACTGTTAGGGAAGGAAGAAAACGTAAATGGATAATGAGGATGTTGCGTCGCGCGCGTTGCGCGCGCATCGCGAAACAAGAGGAAAATTTTTCATGGGCAGCAGGATGCCGGTGGAGACGATGGACGACCTGTCGATCGCGTACACTCCCGGCGTCGCCGAACCGTGCCGCGAGATAGTGCGCAACCCCGGCGCGGTCTACGAGGTCACTTCGAAATGGAACACCGTGGCGGTCGTTACCGACGGCAGCGCGGTGCTGGGGCTCGGAGATATAGGACCGGAGGCGTCTCTGCCGGTCATGGAGGGAAAGAGCGTTCTCTTCAAGCGTTTTGCCGATATCGACTCCTTCCCTCTCGCTATACGCACCCACGATACGGATAAAATAGTAGAGACTGTCGCCCTTTTGACGGCCAGTTTCGGAGGCATCAACCTGGAGGATATATCCGCGCCGAGGTGTTTCGAGATCGAGCGCCGCCTCCAGGAAGCCTGCGACATACCGGTCTTTCACGACGATCAGCACGGCACGGCGGTGATATCGTTTGCCGGGCTCGTCAACGCGCTCAAAATAGTGGACAAAAAACTCTCCGATATAAAGATAGTTTTCAACGGGGCCGGCGCGGCGGGCGTCGCCATATGCAAGTTCCTGCTCTCCGCCGGCGCGTCGAACGTCGTCATGTGCGACCGCGGCGGCGCCATCTACAAGGGCCGCCCCGAGGGTATGAACCCGTCGAAAGAGGAACTGGCCCTCATTTCGAACCCCGAGGGCGAAAAAGGCCGTCTGTCCGACGTCATCAGAGGGGCCGACGTTTTCATGGGCGTCTCCGGTCCCGGCACGGTGACGGGCGATATGGTGAGGTCGATGGGCAAACGCGCCGTAGTTTTCGCGATGGCGAACCCGACGCCCGAGATATTTCCCGACGCGGCGCGCGAGGCCGGAGCCGCCGTCATCGCCACGGGCCGGAGCGATTTCCCGAACCAGGTCAACAACTGCCTCGGTTTCCCGGGCATATTCCGGGGCGCTCTCGACTCCAGGGCCAGCCGCATAAACGAGGAGATGAAATTGGCCGCCGCGCGGGCGTTGGCGGAGCTTGTCCCGGAAAACGAGCTGTGCCCGGATTATATAATTCCGCGGGCGCTCGATCCGAGAGTCGTCCCCGCCGTCGCCGCCGCCGTCGCCGAGGCCGCGGCGAACACCGGAGTGTCGAGGATATGATAGGATAACGGGCGGAGGCTGACGTATTCCGCTTTTGACGGGGGAGTTCCTTTGGGCGTTGCGCTTTACAGAAAATACAGGCCGAAGATGTTCCGCGAGGTGGTGGGACAGGCTTCTGCCGTGGAGATACTGCGGGAGTCGTACGCGGCCGGCAGGCTGGGGCACGCGTATCTTTTCTCGGGGCCGAGAGGCTGCGGAAAAACCACCGCCGCGCGCCTTCTCGCCAAGACGGTGAATTGCCGGAACGCGTCGGCCGACGGCGAACCGTGCTGCGAATGCGAATCATGCCGGGCCGTGGCGGCCGGGAATCACATGGACGTCATGGAAATCGACGGGGCGTCCAACCGCGGCATCGACCAGATACGGGAACTCAAGTCGCACGTGGGGCTATCCCCGTTTACGGGCGGCACTAAAGTATATATACTCGACGAAGTCCACATGCTCACCGCCGAAGCCTTCAACGCCCTCCTGAAGACGCTCGAGGAGCCGCCGCCGTCGGTGATGTTCATTTTCGCCACCACCGAGCCGCACAAGGTGCCGGTGACCATACGTTCCCGCTGTCAGCACATACCCTTTCACAGGATTACCGCCGAGGAGATGGCCGGGCAGCTGGCGCGCATCGCGGCGGAGGAAGGCGTGCCCGCCGACGGGGCGGCGCTGTGGGAGATCGCCCGCGGCGCGGACGGCGCGCTGCGCGACGCGATATCGCTCTTCGAACAGGCGATGGCGATGGGACACGGCGAACTGTCGGCGTCCTCCGTGACCGCGCTTTTCGGCGGAGGCAGCAGGGGCGAGATGGAACGCTGGATAGTTCAGGTGAGAGAGCGCCCTGACGAGGCGTCGGGCACGCTCAGGAGGACGCTCGACCTCGGCGTGTCCCCCGAACGTTTCCTGGACGGCTTGTTTCCGCTCCTGCGCGACATGTGGACGTTCGCCCTGTGGGGCGAAAATTCGTTTGCCGGCGCCTCGCTCTCCGACGAGGAAAAGGATTTTCTGCGGCGCGAGGCGCCGAATTGGAACAAAGACGCGCTGAGACAAGCCGCCGCGACTGTGGCGTCGCTCTATCCCAGAGCCAGATTGGGCCTCAAAAGCGACGTATTCTCGGGTTTGCTGCTGTTGGAACTGATGGGCGCGCCTGACGCAGTAACCGAGCGCCGGCTCCCCGAGGAACGCCAAGCCCCCGAGGAAAAACAGCCTAAAATGCCCTTCGCGGTTCCCCGCGCCGCCGCGCCCGAAAAAACCGCTCCGGCGGAGACTCTGGTATCCGGCTCAATCGACGGGAAACGGGCCTTGCTGGAGCTTGCGCCGCGGGATTTGACGCTCGCGTCGGCAATGGTGGACGTGAGGATTTTGCTCGCGGACGGGCGCTTGACGTTCGATTTCTCAGGGGCGGCAAAGACAGCGGAGACGGTATTGTCGGGCGCGAGGGCGAGAAACGCCGTTTTGTCGGCGTTTGGACTCGCGCCGCCGGAAACTCCGGCGGAACAAGCCGCCCAAAGCGCCCCGGCGGCCGAAGCCGGCAATCAGGGCGTTCAGCGAAACGCAAACGGCGCGTTTACGACCGCCGAGATCATATCGGCCCGCCTTGGCGCCGATATACTGATGGCGAAAAGATTGGATTCCGAAGACGCTGAAACGGAAGAAATGGGAGAAACGGAAGATGAATGATTCTGAAAAACCTTTTGTGCACCTTCACGTGCACAGTGAATACAGCCTCCTCGACGGGGCGAACAGATGCGACGACCTCGCGCGCCTCGCGTCCGAAATGGGCATGGGCGCTGTCGCTCTCACCGATCACGGAGTCATGTACGGCATCGTGGAATTTTACAAAGCCTGCCATAACCGCGGCGTCAAACCGATCCTCGGCTGCGAGGTATATGTCGCCCCGAGCGGGCACACGAAGCGCGACGACAATGAAAAATTTCACCTGGTGCTCCTGGCCGAAAACGACGAGGGCTACCGCAACCTCACGAAGCTCGTCTCAATCGCCTGCACCGAGGGTTTTTACTATAAGCCGAGGATAGACCACGACCTTCTCGCGCGGCACAAAAACGGCCTCATAGCCTTGTCCGCGTGCCTGGGAGGGGAGATACCGTCGCTGATTTCGGCGGGCGACGCGGACGGCGCGCTGTCGCGGGCCGTCCTTTACAGGGACATAATGGGCCCCGAAAACTTCTTCCTCGAAATTCAGGGCAACTCCCTGCCGGAACAGGCCGTGGTCAATAAGACGCTGATAGATATGTCCCGCGGGCACGGTTTCCCGCTGGTCGCGACAAACGATTCGCACTACACCCTGCGTTCCGACGCGGAGTGGCACGACGTGCTGCTTTGTGTGCAGACCAAGAGCATCGTGAGCGACGCGAAAAGATACCGTTTCAAGGGCGACAGCTACTATTTCCGCTCGCGCGAGGAGATGTGGGACATATTCGGGGCCGAAGTCCCCGAATCCCTCACAAACACAGCGCTTATCGCCGAACGCTGCCGGACGGAGCTGAAATTCGTAGAGGGCGGCGGGCAGTACTACCTCCCCGATTTCAGCATACCGGAGGGAGAGACGCTCGAAAGCCACCTGCGCAAAATGGCGCGTTCGGGGCTCGAAAGGCGCATGTCCGGAACAGTGCCGGACGAGTACGCGCGAAGGCTGGAATACGAGCTGGGCGTAATAGAACAGATGGGGTTCTCGGGATATTTCTGCATAGTATCCGATATCATCGGTTTCGCCAAGGAAAACGGCATACCGATAGGCCCGGGGCGCGGTTCCGCCGCCGGCTCAGTCGCGGCGTGGTCGCTGCGGATAACCGACCTCGACCCGATAAAGCACGGGCTTCTGTTCGAACGTTTCCTCAATCCCGAGAGGATATCCATGCCCGATATCGACACCGACATATCCGACAAGCAGAGGGACGAGGTCATCGGCTATATAGTCAGGAAATACGGGGCGGATCATGTGTCGCAGATAATCACGTTCGGGCGCATGATGAGCAAACAGGCGGTGAAGGACGCCGGCCGCGCGATGGGGATGCCTTACGCCAAGGTCGACAGCGTGGCGAAACTCATCCCCGAACAGATAAAGTCGGGAATAAAGAGCATCCCCGAGGCTATATCGAAGATGCCGGAGCTGAGCGCCCTCCGCGATTCCGACCCCGAGGTGAGGAAACTTCTCGACACCGCGAGCAGCATCGAAGGGCTGGCGCGCCACTGCTCGCAGCATGCCGCCGGAATAGTGATAACCCCGCTTCCGACTAACGAGATGGTTCCCGTCGCAAAAATAGACAACTCCATCGTCACGCAGTATTCGATGGAGCCCCTGGAGAAGCTCGGGCTGGTAAAGATGGACTTTCTCGGCCTGCGCAACCTTTCGATCATACAGGACGCGCTCGAAAACATAAAGGCGAGCGGATACCCGCCGTTCGATCTCGAAAACATTCCGCCGAACGACCCGAAGACGTTCGAGATGCTGCGCGGCGCAGACACCCTGGGCGTGTTTCAGTTGGAATCCCAGGGCATGAGGAACCTGATACGCCGTCTCAAACCCGACAGATTCGAGGACTTGGTCGCCCTTGTCGCCCTTTACAGGCCCGGACCGCTCGACAGCGGCATGGCCGACCAGTATGTGGAGCGCAAACACGGGCGCGAGCGCGTGGACTATCCGCATCCCCTGCTCTCCGAGGCGCTTTCGGAGACCTACGGCGTCATACTGTATCAGGAGCAGGTCATGCAGTGCGCGGCGCTGCTCTCAGGATACACCCTGGGCGAGGCCGACCTGCTGCGCCGCGCCATGGGAAAGAAAAAAAAGGAAGTGATGGCCGAGCAGCGCGACAAATTCGTGGCGGGCGCGACGGCAAAAGGCGTCGACGGCAAAAAGGCGTCCGAAATATTCGACATCATCGAAAAATTCGCCGGTTACGGGTTCAACAAGTCGCACAGCGCGGCTTACGCCCTCATATCGTATCAGACCGCCTACCTCAAGGCCCATTACGGGGCCGAGTTTCTGGCTTCTTACCTCTCCGCGCTGGTCGGGGCCAAAATGGACGTGCTCGGGCGCTACATAGGGGACGTGCGCGCCCTGGGATACGAGATAAAAGCGCCGGACATCAACAAATCCGGCCGCGCCTTCACCGTGTCCGGCAAGGATATCCTCTTCGGCCTGTCGGCGGTCGCGAAGGCGGGTTCGACCGCCGTCGACAACATACTCGAAGCGCGGGCGTCCGGCCCTTTCGAGTCGTTTTGGGATTTCGTGACCAGGGTCGACCCGCGCGTCGTCAACAAGGGCGTCATCGAAAACCTCATCAAATCCGGCGCTTTCGGCGCGATCGAGCCGAACCGCCGCAAACTTCTCACGTCCCTTCCGGTCATGCTGGAAACGGCGTCGAACAGAAACGGCCAGGCTGGGCAGCGTTCGCTTTTCGACGACGACGAGACGGACGACGAGCCGGTCATGCCCGATATTCCCGACTGCGAGCCGCGCGAACTGCTCGCTTTCGAACACGAATCGGTTGGCATATATATAAGCGGGCACCCGTACGACGAATACAGGAACGATGAGATGAAATACGCCACATGCGGAATACGCGACCTCGTTCACTGGAGATCCGACGCCGAGCCGTCGGTCATAGGACTCCTCTCCGGTTTCAAGGAGAGGATGTCGAAGGCCAAGGGGGAGCCTTTCGGAATACTGACCATCGAGGACGCGGAAAGCCAGGTCGAAGCCGTATGCTATTCGAGGGAATGGCCCAAAATCAAACCCATTCTGACGGCGGGGAAACCTTATATGGTGAGGGGTTCGCTCAGGAACGACGGAGAGGTCTCGATGATAATCAAAACCATAGAGCCGCTGTCGGAGACCCGCGAACGAACCTCGGACACTCTGAGGATAAAGGTCGCGGCCGACGATATGCCCGAGGATTTTTACGGGCGGCTGCAATCGGAACTGAAAAAATATCCGGGGAACCTGACGGTGCTGCTGGACTTGCGCACGCGTGACGAGGAAGCGCTGCTCCGCGTGCGTTCCGTCAAAGTCTCGATGGAACCGGCGCTCGCCGACCGTATAGGCGAAATATCCGGCGGCCGGGCCTGGGTCGTTCAATGACGCGCGAAAGGGTGGCGTGATATGCGTAAAGTGAAGATTGTCTGCACACTGGGGCCGGCTTGCGGCAATATCGGCAAATTGCGGGCTCTCGCCGACGCCGGCATGGACGTCGCGCGGTTCAACTTCAGCCACGGCGATTACGAGGGGCACGGGCGGATGCTCGAATTGACGCGGCAGGTCGAGCGCGAACGCGGAATTCCGATCGCGGCAATCCTCGACACCAAGGGGCCCGAAATAAGAACCGGCCTGCTCGCCGGACACGAAAGCGCGGAACTCGCCGCCGGCTCGGTATTCCGTCTCGTCACGGACGAATGCGAGGGCGGCGCGGAACGGGTCTCGGTGAGTTACGCGGACCTGCCAAAAGAAGTGACGGAAGGCCAGGACATATACATAGACGACGGGGCGATTCACCTCAAAGTGACCGGAATCGAACCGGGATGCGTCGTGTGCGGCGTGATAGTGGGCGGCACGCTCGGCGAACGCAAGGGAGTCAACGTGCCCGGCGCCAGCCTCTCGGTGCCGACCCTCACCGAAAAGGACGTAGCCGACATCGAATGGGGCATGGATCACGACATGGACTACATAGCGGTCTCTTTCGTCCGCCGGAGCGAGGATATCATGCATGTGAGGCGCGTCGTCGAGCGTCACGGCGGCAGGGAAAAATCCGTCAACGTGATGGCCAAGATAGAGACCGTCCAGGGCGTTCAGAACATAGAGGATATAATCCAGGTCGTCGACGCGGTGATGGTGGCGCGCGGCGATCTGGGGGTCGAGATGCCGGCCGAAATGGTGCCGATGGTGCAGAAGCGGATAATAGAAATGTGCCGGGCGCTCGGCAAACCGGTGGTAGTGGCCACGCAGATGCTCGATTCGATGATACGCAATCCCCGCCCGACGAGGGCCGAGGCCGCCGATGTGGCGAACGCGGTTCTCGACGGAGCCGACGCGGTGATGTTGTCCGGAGAGACGGCCGGAGGCAGGTATCCGGTCGAATCGGCGGAGATGATGGCGAGGATAATAGAGACCACCGAACGCGAGGGCAAGAAGCGCTTCGCGGTTCCCGAGGAGAGCGGGCGCGCTAAAAACGCCGCGGATTCCGTGAGCCATTCGGCGACGATGGTGGCTTCGGAACTTGGCGCGGCGGCGGTTCTTTCGCTCACGAGGAGCGGAAGCACGGCCGCCCTGGTCAGCAAGTACAGGCCGAGCGCCCCCATATTGGCGTCCACTCCGCTGATCCCCACTTGGCGCGCGCTGTCACTGACGTGGGGCGTGAGGCCGTTTCTCGCCGATGAGCAGGGCACCTCCGAGAGCGCCGTGGACGCCGCGATGGACTCGATCCTGGAGCGCGGGTGCGTGTTCGAGGGGGACACCGTCGTTATAACGACCGGCTTCCCGGTATTCATCTCGGGCACCACCAATATGCTGCTCGTCCGTACGGTCGGCAAAATCATTTTTCGAGCGCCCTCCCTCATCAAGACGGAAGCGTCGGGAATCGTGTGCAGGGCGCAGGACGCCGCCGAGGCGAACGCCCGCATGACCCAGGGGAACGTGCTTGTCGTCAGGAAAACTGACGCAGAGTACCTGGGCGCGATGAAAAAAGCCGCCGCGATCATCACCGAGGAGCACGGCGTGACGAGTTTCGCCTCCATGACCGCCCTCCGCCTGGGCATACCCTGCGTTTCCCGCGAGGAGGCATTCGAATTGCTGAGGGACGGGGCGCTCGTGACCGTGGACGGCGTGCACGGCGTCGTCTACGAAGGCCGCGTGAAAACGAAATGACGCGCGCCGCGCGCGAGGCTATATGTCCCTCCTAGGCGCGCACGTATCGTCCGCCGGCGGGTTGCCCCGCGCCCTGGAACGAGCGGTTGCGCTGGGCTGTGAGACTTTTCAGATATTCACGCACAACCCGCTTCAATGGCACGGCGTCTCTCCGGCCCCGTCCGCCGTGGACGAATTCAGGCGGGCTTTGATAGAGAGCGGAATAAAGCGCGCGGCGGCGCACGCCTCCTATCTGGTAAACCTGGCCGGAGAGGGAACTATCCTTAATAAAAGCATAGACGCCGTGATATACGACATAGAACTCTGCTTTCAGATCGGAATCGACAGCTTGGTCGTGCATCCCGGCTCCTCGAAGGACGGTCCGCGCGCGGAGGCGCTGACGCGCCTCGCCGCCTCGCTCGACAGGGTGCTCGCCCGCACGCGCGACAAAAACGTGACCATACTGCTCGAAACGATGTCGGGGCAGGGAGGTATGCTCGGGGCCGCGAACGAGGAACTGGAGGGCGTATTCGACGCGCTCGCCTGGGATAGAAGGCTCGGCATCTGCGCGGATATCTGCCACGTGTTCGGCGCGGGAGCGGACGTCCGCACGGAGGGAGGATACGCCAGGTTCGTGGCCGCTTTGGATAAACATTTCGGCCTCGACAGAATAGGCTGCTGGCATCTCAGCGACAATAAAGGGACTCTCGGAAGCGGCGTCGACCGCCATCAGCACATCGGAGAGGGAGAGATCGGCGTGATTCCGTTCGGGATGCTGGTATCCGACGACAGGTTCGCCGATACGCCCATGATTCTCGAAACTCCAAAAGACGGCATCGGCGACGAGGGGAATCTGGCGATTCTGCGAAAACTTCGCGGATCGGAAAAAAATAAATAAAGAATATTTCCCGCGCCTCATTTATAATTGGGTGGGATATGTAATATCGCCGTATTCGTGGAGGAATGAAAATTGTCGGCTTTTTCGAACATTCGCTGGCAGGACGTAGTGGATATACTGGTAGTGGCTTTTCTTTCGTACCGCGTCCTGCTCTTTTTCGTGGATACGCGGGCGATGCAGCTTGTGCGGGGGCTTTTCGTCATCGTGGTTTTCGGGCTGCTCGCGCGCGCGCTGGAACTTCGCGCGATCATGTGGCTGCTGAGCCATTTGCTGAGCGCGGTCATAATAGCCGTTCCCATAGTGTTTCAGCCCGAACTCAGAAGACTGCTCGAAGCCATAGGGCGCGGGGGCCTTCTGGCCAGGGGAGGGGCGGTCGAGGATATTTCCGAAGGCTACGCGGAAGCGCTCATAAACGCGCTTTCGTACCTTCAACAGCACAGGATCGGCGCTCTCATCATATTTCAGCGGGACACCGGGCTCGGGGAGATATGGCGCTCGGCTGTACAACTGCGGGCCGAGATAACATACGAATTGATCATCTCGATATTCTGGCCCAACAATCCCCTGCACGATGGCGCCGTCATCATGGACAGGCATTCGGTGATAGCGGCGGCCTGCTATCTTCCGCTCACCGACAACAACGACATCTCCCGGTGGTACGGCACGAGGCACAGAGCGGCGGTCGGCGTTACGGAGGTCTCGGACGCGCAGGCGCTGGTGGTCTCCGAGGAACGGGGCAACGTCTCTCTCGCGGTGAGAGGCAGGCTGTCGTCCTTGAACGACGATCAGGTGTCCCGTTTTGTGCACAGGTATTTCAAGCCTTACGGCGAAAACATCGGGCCGCTTCAGCGCCTGAGGAAGGAAATGGAGTACAGATGGCCGGGCGGTTTCAGATGATCGGGGTGAACGTGAAATGAGCGACAGGGCCGCGAGAACCAGGTGGTTTATGAGAGCCGCCTCGGTGGTGTTCGCGTTTATGCTGTGGTATTTCGTCACGTGGGATTCGACGGGACGCGAGAAGAGAAAGTATCTCGTACAGCTCGACTACGGAAATATACCGGAAGGATATTCCATATCGCAGACATTGCGGAACGTGGAAGTGGAACTGGAGGGAAGGCCGGAGGCGTTCGCCTTTCTCAGCGCCGGGAACATCAGGGCTACGGTGGAAATGTCCAGTTGGAGGCCCGGAAAATACAGCCTTCCGATACAGCTTACGCCTCCGAGCGGCGTCAGCGTGGCCGGCTACAATCCGAACCTCGTGGAATTCGAGGTGTTCAGGATGATAGAGCGGTCCTTTCGTCCCGTGCTCGTCCTGAGCGACGACGTGCCCGACAGCCTCACGCTCGCGAGCGTGGACATGCTTCCCGAGGAAGTAACCGTCAAAGGCCCCGAGGCGGCCGTGATGGCGCTGCGGAGGGCCGAGACGAGGGGCGCTGTGCGCGAAATGGCGGGGGGAACGCGCGAGATGCCCGTCATTCTGACGGATGAAAACGGCGACGTGAGCGGCCTCGAAATCGAGCCGGCCGCCGTGAGCGTGACCGCTCATTTTTTGCGCGCGCTCCAGGAAGCGCGCGTTCCGGTGAGAGTCGAGATAACGGGCGAGCCTCCCGAAGGCCTGGAGGTAGGAGCGGTCGTATTGTCGCCGGATCACGTGACGCTGAGGGCAAGCAGCGAAGCGCTGCTCGGCGTGACGGACATCACGCTCAACCCCATAGACGTGTCCGGGCATACCGAGAGCATGAACATCGACGTCCCGCTGGAGGCGCCGTCGCAGGCCGTCGCGATATTGGGCTCGACGCACGTCAACGTGCAGGTGGAGCTTCGCGACGCCGTGGAGACCAGGACTTACGCGGGCGTGCCGGTGGTTCTGGAGGGGGTCGGCGACGCCGGCTCATGGTCGGTGTCCCCGCGTTCGGCCAACGTCACGATCGAGCGCGCCGCCGCCTCGGACGTTCCTTTCGTGCCCGAGGAACCGCCGTTCGAGCTGTATGTCGACGCCACGAACGTAGTGGCGTCTCAGATAACGCTGCCCGTCATGGTCAGAAACGCCGACGCCGGCGTCAGCGTCATCAGGATAGAACCGCCCCAGGTTACGATCACGGATTTGAAAAAGTGACGCGAGGAGAGGATTTGCATGACAAGCCCCGATAAGATACGCTGCATGTTCGGCACCGACGGGGTCAGGGACGTGGCCAACAGAGGCCTGATGACTCCCGAGGCCGCGCTGTCGTTCGGGAGGGCTTTCGTCCTCTTTCTCACCGAACGGGGCGTTCCCCGTCCCAAAATACTGGTTTGCAGGGATACGAGGCGTTCGGGGGCGATGCTGGAATCGGCCCTTTGCGCCGGAATGACGTCGGCCGGGGCCGAGATGTATCTTTTGGGAGTATTCCCGACTCCGGGCATAAGCCGCGTTCTCAGGAACGGCGGTTTCGACGCCGGGGCGGTGATAAGCGCGTCCCATAACCCGGCCGAGTACAACGGCGTCAAATTTTTCGACGCCAGGGGCCATAAACTGAAAGACGGGGACGAGGCCGAAATAGAGAGCTATCTCGGCGACGACCTTCTTCAGGACTGGCGGCCGACGGGCGCTTCCATCGGAGATTTGTACGACGCCTCGTCCCTTCGCGGAATATACCTGGACTGGCTCAAAGAACTGCTGTCGAGCGTTAAAACGCGCGACTGGCCTCTGGTTGTGGACGCGGCGAACGGGGCCGCCTCCGCCGTGGCGAGAGAGGTTTTCGGCGGATGGGAAGGGCCGGTGACGTATTGCGGCGTCAATCCCGACGGTCTCAATATCAACGACGGCGTCGGCGTCATCCACATGGACAACCTCGCGAGAGAGGTCGCCAAACACCGCGCCCGGCTCGGCATAGCCTTCGACGGCGACGCCGACAGGGTGCTCATGTGCGATTCGGCGGGCAGGCCGATAGACGGCGACATGATGCTCTGGGTCATCGCGCGCGATATGCGCGGCGCGGGCAAGCTGGGGGACTGCATGGTGGCCACGGTGATGAGCAACACGGTTCTGGAGGAGTTTCTGGCGCGCGAGGGGATAAATATGTGCCGCTGCCCGGTGGGCGACAGGTACGTGTTCGAGAGGATGCTCGAAACCGGGGCGCTTCTCGGCGGCGAGCAGTCGGGGCACATCATAATGATGGAACACGCCGGCACCGGAGACGGCATATCGGCGGGGCTCATGTTCCTGAAGGCGTGCGCCTCTTTGGGCGAGGATATCGATACTCTGGCCGACAGGTTCCCGAGGTATCCGCAGATTCTGGAAAACGTGAAAATCGGCGACAGGGAGCGCGTGCTGTCGTCCCCGGCTTTGGCCGACGCCACGCGAAGGGCCGAGGAAAAACTTGCCGGCAAGGGCCGCGTTTTCATCCGCCCGTCGGGAACCGAACCTCTTGTAAGGATATTGGTGGAGTCCCGCGACGCCGATCTGACGCGCGAGATATGCGGCGATTTGAAGCGCGTCCTCACCGAAATTACCAATTGAACCGTGATTCAATTCTATTTGGCGGAAATTATTCTATATACCTTATCCTCAGCCTTTCGCAAACTCCCGCACCGATTTCGCGATTCCGGCGGGGTCGAGGCCGTAATATGCCAGCAGTTCCCTGTATGGGCCGCTTGTGGCGTAAGTGTGTGGTATGCCCAGTTTCTTCACCGGGATGGGACATTCCTCGCTCGCTGTTTCCTGTATTATCGTGCCGAGACCTCCTATGACGTAATGTTCCTCCAACGTGACAATGCGGCCCGTTTTGCGGGCGCAGTCGATCACGAGTTCGCGGTCTATGGGCCATACGGTCGGCATTCCGACGAGGCGGGCGTCGATTTTCTCGTCCGCCAAGAGACGGGCCGCTTCCATGGCGGCGCCGGTGAGCGAGCCGGTCGATATTATCGTGACGTCCCCGCCCTCGCGCAGCACGCGGCCCTTGCCGATCACGAACGGCCCGGGCTCGAAAAGCTCCGGAATCGGCTCGTTGCCGATTCGCATGTACACCGGTCCGGTGTGTCTGAGCATGGCGCGGACCGCCGACTTTATCTCTTCGGGATCCTGAGGGGCCATCACGGCGACGCCCGGTATCATCCTGACGATTGCGAAGTCCTCCAGGCTGTGGTGCGTGGATCCGAGATCGCTGTAGGATATGCCGCAGTTGCGGCCGACTATCTTAACGTTCTGCCTCATATACCCCACGTCGTTGCGGAACATCTCGAAGGGCCTCGCCGTGACGAACGGGGCTATCGCGCAGAACACCGGCACGCGGCCCGTCGCCGCAAGCCCGCTGGCTATGCCCACTACGCCCTGCTCCATTATTCCGAACTCGAAATATCTTTCGGGAAAATCCTTTTTAAATCCGCTCAAGCCGGAACTTCCGCCGCTGTCCGCTGACATTGCCACGATATTGGGGTTTTTGGCCGCTTCCTCGCACACGGCGGCGCCGAAAATTTTTCGGGGGTCAGAATATTTCGCGTCCATCACAGCGCGCCTCCAATCCGAATGGCTTCGTCAAGTTCACGCTCCGCCGCGGAGAGTTCGCCGTCGTTCGGTTTCCAGTAATGATATTCGGTTTTGCCCTCCGCGAAGGTGAGTCCCTTGCTTTTGACCGTGTGGGCGATTATCGCGGTAGGGCGGCTTTTTTCGAGAGGCAGGTTCTCGAGGGCTTCGACCACCTGGGACATATCGTTGCCGTCTATGTCACGCGCGGCCCAGCCGAAGGCCGCGAAACGCCGCCCAATCGGTTCCATATTCATCACTTCCGCCGTGCGTCCGCTTATCTGGAGGCCGTTGTCATCCACAAGCGCCGTCAGATTTTCGAGCCCGTAATGAGCCGCCGCGGCCGCCGCTTCCCAGTTGCTGCCTTCCGGCAATTCGCCGTCGCCCATCACGGTAAAGACTCGCGCGCCCGAACCGCGCAAACCGATCGCCATGCCGACCGAAATCGAAAGCCCATGCCCCAGGGCTCCGGTGTTGGCTTCCACGCCGGGCAGTTTGTGCATGTCGGGATGTCCGGGAAGCTTTGTGCCGAGTTTGCCGTATGTGTCGAGCAGAGATTTGTCGAAAAAGCCGCGTTCGGCGAGAGCGGCGTACTGCGCCATGCACTTGTGCCCGGCCGACATGATGAAACGGTCGCGATCCGGCTTCCGGGGGTCTTTGGGGTCGATGTTCATCACGCGGAAATAGAGCGCCGTCAATATGTCCATGCAGGACATCGCCCCCCCCATATGGCCCGCGCCGCCGCTGCGAATCATGCGGACGATATTTCGGCGGCACTTCGCGGCCTCGCGCTCCAGTTCTTTTACAGCCTCCGGTTTTACTGGCACGGCTAAACGCCCTTCTTCTCGTACTCGGTTATGCGGTCGACCTTCGAGGCGCTTCGGGAGTTTCGCGTGTAAGTGTTGGCAAGATACTCTCTGACCAGGCACTTTGCCAGCTCTATGCCGGTGACCTGCGCGCCCATCGTCATGATATTGGCGCTGTTCGAGAGTTGAGCGCGCTGCGCCTGATATACGTCCGTCACGAGCGCGGCGTACGCGCCCTCCACTTTGTTGGCGGCAATCGACATCCCTATGCCGGTGCCGCAGATGAGCACGCCGCGATCCGCTTTGCCCGCGGCGACGTCGGAAGCGACGGAGATAGCCACGTTGGCGTATATCGTATCATCGCTACCGTAGTCCAGAACATCGTGCCCCAGCTCTTTCATATACGGAATCAACTGTTTTTTGAAATCTTCCGCGTTTGGATCGGCGCCTATCGCAATTTTCATCTCGCAATTAGTCCTTTCAGAGTTAAAAATCATTTTTTGAAAACAAGTTTAACGCAGATTATACCATAAAGAAACTGCCCATCTGAGCCCAAAACGATACGCGGGGCGCCTACAACTTTTTCATCAGCCGCGTCCATTCCGCATAGCTTTCATGCAGGTACTCGAGTTCTCTTACCGGTTCGGACCGCGCTCCTGACGCCGGAATGGCTTCCATCTCCGCTACCGAGCCGTATATGCCGCAGCCGAGGCCGGCCAGCAGGGCGGCGCCCATTGCCGATATGTCGCCCGCGTCCAGAGCCGTTACCGGCCTGCCCAGAAGCGTGGCTATCATTTCGCGGACGAGTTTGTTGGCTGAGATGCCGCCGTCCGTCCTGAGTTCCGAGAGCCGCACCCCGCTCTCGGCCTCCATGGACTCCAACACCGCCCTGATTTGATACGCTATGGACTCGAGCGCCGCGCGGACGATGTGCGCCCGTTTGGCGCCAAACGTCAGGCCGGCTATCTGGCCCTTGGCGGTCATGTTCCAGAACGGCGCGCCCATGCCGGAAAACGCCGGAAGCAGAAACACCCCTCCGGCGTCGGGCACAGTCCCGGCTATATCTTCCGTCTCCCGGCTTTGTCCGAAAAGCCTCAACTCGTCGCGCAGCCACTGTATCGGCGAGCCGCAGGAGACGACGATGCCTTCGATGCCGTAGTCAATTTCGTCCGCGTGTGAATAGCAGATTGTGCGGACCATGTTCACGCATTCGAATTTCGCGTTTCCGACGTTCATTATCATGGACGACCCCGTTCCAAGAGTGGCCTTCGCGACGCCGGTTCCCGTGCAGCCCTCTCCCAGCGCGGCGGCCTGCGAGTCGCCTATCATCGCGTTTATCGGAATTTTATAGCCGATCTGCCCACCGAAATCGGTCTCTCCGAAATACGCGGACGACGGGCGAATCTCCGGCAATACAAGCCCGCCGAGGCCCAAAATTTCCAGCATCTCGGCGTCCCACTTCCCGGTCTCCAGATTCAGAAACATCGTCCGCGACGCGTTCGTATGATCGGTGGCGTATTCGCCCGCCAGCCTCCAGAGCAGCCATGCGTCGACCGTTCCAAAACGCGCGCGGCGCGCGTCGATCGCTTCGCGTACTGCCGGGTCGTTCCTGTAAAGCCACGCGACCTTCGTGCCCGAAAAGTACGGATCGGCAAGAAGGCCGGTGCGGTTCCGTATCGTCGCCTCCCGCGGCTTCAGCTCCGCACAGACGTCTATCGACCTCTTGCACTGCCATACAACCGCGTTGCAGAGAGGTTTGCCCGTCTCGTCCCACAGCACGAACGTCTCGCGCTGGTTCGATATGCCGGCGGCGGTTATCTGTTCCCCGGGATGACTCTCGCGAAATCGCGCGAGGCAATCGCGCACGGCGGACAAAACGCTGTCCAGTATTTCATCGGGATATTGCTCGACAAAACCGGGACGGGGGAATATTGACCTCAGTTCCGCGTGTCCTTTAGCCAGGACATTTTTGTACCTGTCGAAGACCAACGCTTTTGTACCGCTTGTCCCCTGATCTATTGCCAGTATGCAGCCGCTCATGGGTATACGCCGCCTAAAACTCGAACACGTCCTCCGACTCGGGACGTTCGTGCCAATAGATTTTCCAGCCGAGATACCGAGCCGCGGCCTCGTGCACTACCGCCGCCGCTTTCGATCTCGCCATCGCCACGTGGTGCTCGAAACCGTTTCGGCAGATAGTTTTCATCAATTTCTGCATGTTCGGTATCTCCACCACAGCTATGCCGCCGTCCATATCGAAAGGACGGTCCACAAAACGGGCTTCCCCGACGTAACCCTTTATAAAGCCCTTCGAATCGTCCGTCGATATCCTGAAATACGTTACGTCGCCGGGGGCAACCTTCCCCTTGACCGCTCCGAAACAGTTGTCACGTTTGATCGTGCGCGAGAGCACGTCAAGATATCCAATGCCGGGACCGTTACCCATGAAGCTCCTCGGATAGTTTGAACAGTGGGTGTTGACGCAGGTGTTCGCTTCGAGGCCGTAATTGTTGTTCCAGTCCATGAAGCCCGGAATATTGCCCGACGCCAAAAGAAGCGCGTACATGGAGACCGCCCCGGCGACGTCGCCCTCGCAGGCCGACGGCAGCATGCGTTCGCCCATCATGCTCATGATCAGGCAGGCGGCGACTCCGTAGTTGTTTTCGAGGGAATCCCAGCACTGTATGGCCGACGCGTCCAGCTCGTTCTCCTCCATCAGGCGGTCTATGGCGACCGACAGTTTCACGGATTTTGCCAGAACTTCGTCGGAAACGGCCTCGATATTTCCGTAACTTCTGACCTCCGCCAGCCTGTCCCTGTACGCGGCCTCGCCGGCGCTCACAAGGTTCGCGGCGGCGAACACCTGCGAGAGGTCGGCCGGTACGACGTTTATGCCGGTGCGCTGCAACAGTTTTTCGCTGAAACGCACGGTCTGGAAAGCGGCGGGGCGCGTTCCGAAAAGCCCGACGCGGGCCTCGCGCAGGCCTTTCACGGTGCGGCAGACGGAGGCGAATTTCACTATATCCGCCTCGAAACCCTCTCCCGATACATCGCAGGTGTGCGTTTCGGTGAGAGTATACGGGACGCCGTACTGATACAAATTATTGCAGACCGATAATTTTCCGCAGAAAGAATCCCTGCGGCCGTCGAGATCGACGTGGAGCGGATCGTCGTTGGACGCCTGAACCAAAACGGGCACGCCCAGCGCGGCGCGTTTCAGCGTCTCGGCTATCGCGACCTCGTCTCCGAAGTTCGGCAGCAACACTATCACCCCGTCTATTTCATCGCGGCGACGCTTAAAGAGTTCCGCGCACAGTTTCGCGTCGGAGAGCGTTTCTATCGAGCCGGACAGAGTTTCGGACGTCTCCGTTATGACGGCTCCATAACCGAGGCGTTTCAGCAATTTCAGCGTATCGCGCCTGTCCCCGTCCGCAAGCGCGGGATTGAAAAACGCCCGCACGCCTATTATCACGCCAAAAGTCATCTTGCGTTCCGCAAGTTTCAAAACCATCCTCCCCTTCCCCGTTCTGAAATTACGCGGCGAGCGCCGCGCGGCGCTGAACCTCCGACTGGAATTGATCGACTATCACCGCCGCTATTATCACGACGCCCTTTATGACCCTCTGCCAGAACGACGATACGCCCATCATGACCATGCCGTCGTTCATTATTCCTATGACGAACGCGCCGATAATCGCCCCTCCTATGCTGCCGCGCCCTCCCGCCAACGACGTGCCTCCAAGGACGGAAGCCGCTATAGCGTCCATCTCGAAAGCCTCGCCGGTCGCGGGGTGCGCGGCCACGAGCTGGGAACTGACTATCAGGCCCACGATGGCCGACATTATCCCGGATATCACGTAGACCATCCGCTTGACGCGGACGACGTTCACCCCGCTGAGGCGCGCGGCGGTTTCATTTCCCCCGACGGCGTACACATGCCGGCCGAACGGCGTCTTGCGGGCCGTGTATATCAGAAACGCGCTGATGGCTATCATGATCCATATGCTGTACGGGATGCCCAGAAAAGTTCCCGCCCCGAGCAGCGGAAAACCGGTGTTGTGGCGTTCCGGCGAACCCGTCAGGTTGGGAAACGTGCTGCCGCCAGAACGCAGCAGGGCGGCGCCGCGCGCTATATACATCATGCCGAGCGTCACGATGAACGGGGCTATGCTGAACCTGGTTATCAGAAATCCGTTGACGTAACCGATGAGCGCGCCCAATACGACCGATACCGCCATGACCGCCCACACGTTGAAGTAAAGAATATATCCGAACGCCTCTATCTTAACGCCCTCGTATATCAGGCCTCCGGCTATCATTCCCGTGAGACCGACCACCGCTCCGACCGACAGGTCTATTCCGCCGGTGAGTATCACGTAAGTCATGCCTATGGTGAGCAGCGCGTTTATGGCGACGTGTTTCACCAGTATGACCAGCGTGGCCGGCGTCCTGAAATTGGGGACGAATATGCTGAACACCGTGAAAACCACAATCAGCGCGATGAAAATCCTCAGATTTATGAGAATGTTTACCACAGAAAATCGTTTTCCCATCATACGGCTACCCCCGTTTTCACGTTTGCGGCGATGTTCGCCGCCGAAGCGCGAACCAGTTTTTCCCGCGTCATCTCGCCCCTTTTGAATTCTCCGGTCAGTTTGCCCTTGGAGAGAACCAGCACTCTGGACGGTATGGTAAGTATTTCCTTGAGTTCGGACGACACCAGGATTATGCCCAGCCCCTCCTGGGCGAGTTTCGTTATTATATTGAACACATCCCGCTTGGCGGCCACGTCTATGCCGCGCGTAGGTTCATCCATCAGCAGGACGCGCGGCTTTGTGAGAAGGTTTTTGCCGATGACGGCTTTCTGTTGATTCCCTCCGGACAGGGATGAAACCGGAGCCAGCACCGACGGCGTCTTGATGCCCAGTTCATTCACCGCCCTCTCGACGTCGCGCCGTTCCATGGCGCTCGCTATGGAAAACAGCCTGACGTATTTGCGAAGGCTCGACAGGGTCATGTTGTCCAGAAGCGGCAGGGAGACGACAAGTCCCTGGTTCTTTCTGTCCTCGGGAATCAGCGAAAAACCGTCGCGTATCCGTTCCTCTATGGACGCGCCCACGGCGTCCACGCCGGCGAGCGAAATTCGCCCCTTCATCTCCGGGCAGGCTCCTATGAGACATTCCAGAAGCTCAGTGCGCCCCGCCCCCATCAGCCCGTATATCCCAAGAATTTCGCCTTTGTACAGTTTGAACGAGACGTCCTCGACCTTGTACGCGCCGCTCCATCCCGGCAGGGAGAGGTGTTCCACCTCGAGCAGGATTTCGTCGGAATGCGCGTCGGGGGCGTCGACGGCAAAATCGTCGCTGCCGGTCATCTGCCTTATTATCCACGGAAGGTCCACGTCCGATACGTCGCTCTCGGCGACCAGGCGTCCGTCGCGCAATACCGTGACGCGATCGCCGATCTTCATTATTTCCTCGAGACGATGGGAGATGTATATTATGGCGACTCCGTTCGCTTTCAATTCGCCGATAACGCGGAACAGCACCGCGACTTCCTGCTCGCTCAGCGCCGACGTGGGTTCGTCCATTATGAGAATTTTCGTGTCGTGCGACAGCGCGCGGGCTATCTCGACTATCTGCTGCTGACCTATTCGCAGACTGCCGGCGATCGTGCCGGGGTCTATATTCTGCTGAAGGCGTCCCAAAATTTCGGACGCGCGCGCGTTTTGTCCCCTGTGATCTATGGCGAAGGCGTTTGACATGCGCTCATGCGCTATAAATATATTTTCCGCGACCGTCATGTTTGGGAAAATATTGAGTTCCTGAAAAATAATGCCGATGCCGTGGAGTTCGGCTTCGTGAGTGGACGAGTAACGGACGGCGTTCCCGGAGATCGCTATTTCGCCCTCCGTGGCGGTTTCCGCGCCGGCGATTATTTTCATGAGCGTCGATTTGCCGGCTCCGTTTTCACCGATCAGCACGTTGACGCGCCCCGCGTAAACGTCGAAATCGACGTTGTCGAGGGCCAACGAGCCGGGATAGATTTTTTTTATTCCGCGAGCGGTCAATATGGGTTCCATCGGCTAATTCCCGCTTCCCGCCCGTTCCATCGCGACCGGCGTCACCACCAGCTTGGGGTCTCCGTTCAGGTATGTGGCCGCCCCGATTATTTCAAATTCCACTCCAGCATGATCGCCGTTCTTAAAATCGAACTTCTTCACTACGTCGTCGCGCACCTTGAAATTCAGTTCGTTCGCCAGTTTGGCGAAGTCCAC
Organism: Synergistaceae bacterium; assembly: GCA_031264605.1. Lineage (GTDB taxonomy): Bacteria > Synergistota > Synergistia > Synergistales > Synergistaceae > JAIRKI01. The sequence continues at coordinate 23,504 of JAISDQ010000211.1, forward strand.
TTGATTGGTGAAATCCTCGAATTTCACGAAATCGAGGAAATCGCGGATGGCGGTTCCTTTAAATATCGGCCCCACCTGAATCACGAGGTCGGCCGCGCCGTCATAAGGTTCCAGATCGGCTTCCGCGCGGGCGTTGGACTCGGCGCTGACGCTTAAAATTTTTACTTTGCCCTTCAGCGAGAAGTTGAAAGGATTATTCTCCTTGACGGCCCTGTAGCCGTATTTTTCACAGGTGTCGGCCTCGTTTTCTCTCAGCCCGCGTATCAGTTCAGCCGCGTCGGCGGCGTTTTTCGTCATATGCGGAAGAACGCTTTCGTCCCAAATACTGGCCACATACTGTTTCGCGTCGAATTTATCATTATCGAAATAGAAGGCGACTTCCGTCTTCCTGCCCGTGTCTATCTTTTCAGCCGTGCAGGAGAGCGCGAGAAAAATGACGAACAACGCGAGCGCCGCTATTTTTATGAGCCTTATACGCAAGTCTCCTCCCCCTCCTTTTTTAAACACAGAACCTTCCCGGTCCGCTTCGCCCGTAAATTCAACCGGGCGAAGCGGTTTTCCCTGGCGTTTGGACGTTTATTTAAGCGAGAAGTTATCCACGTTGGCGGCGTTGTCCTTCGTTATCAGTACGCAGTCGACGAGCTGTTTTTCGGATTGTCCGGTGGAACCGCTCTTGATGTACTGATCAGCCTGCTCGACCGCCATCTCGGCGATTCGGGCGATCGGCTGCAGACCGGTAGCGAGGATGTCGCCCGCGAGTATGGCGTCGCGCACGTCGTTGGAACCGTCAAAACCCGCCACGATGACGTCGTTCTTGCCGGCTGCCTTGAGCGCGGCCGAAGCTCCCATCGCCATCGTGTCGTTGCCGCAGATTACGCCCTTGATGTTCGGATTGGCCTGAATGATGGACTCCATCTTGGAGAACGCTTCCGGCTGGCTCCAGCTTGCGCTCTGCTGCGCCGTCATTTTCATGTCGGGATACTGATCGATTACATCGTGGAAACCTTGCGAACGGACTCCGGCGTTGGTGTCGGATTCCAGCCCAAGCAGCTCGACATATTCGCCCGTTTCGCCCATCGCGTTGACGAAGGCCTCCGCCACAAGCTGCGCGCCCTGGAAGTTATTGGAGACAATCTGAGCGGCAGCCGTGCCGGTCTCGTTTATCTCGCGGTCGACCAGGAAGGTCGGAATACCGGCGTCCTTCGCCTTTCTGACCGCGGATATCGTGGCGTCCGCGCCCGCGTTGTCGAGGATTATCGCCGACGCCTTGTCGGCTATCGCGATGTCGAAAAACTCGTTCTGCTTGTTAGCGTCGTCATCATGCACATATACTCTGGTCGCGTATCCCAGTTCCTTCGCCTTGGCCTCGGACGTATCGGCCGCCGTTTTGAAAAACGGATTGGAATGAGCCGGCGTTATGATTACGATCAGCTTTTCCGCGGCGCCGGCAAGCCCCGCGAAAGCAAACATGAAGGAACATACCAAAAGAGAAACAGCCACGTATTTCTTCAACTTCAACAACCTCCCATGATATTTTTTTGAGACCGTTCGAGGGCGATCCCTTCCCCTGTCACGCTGTCAATTCCGACGCCACTGCCGAATCGGTTATCAAGGTGCTTATCCATCCTCCTTTCAGCGCGGCTCTTATGGCCTCCAGTTTTGCGCGTCCCCCTCCGACGACTACCGTGTTGTTTATGCGCCTGATCTGCTCGGGCGAGATACCGATAACGCGCCTGTCAAAACCCGAATCGACCATCCTGCCTTCGCTGTCAAAATACCTCAGGCATATATCTCCGACCGCTCCCAGCGAGCGCAGTTCCTCCTGATCCGCGCTGTTGGTCTCATTGCGCGACTCGCGAAGCAGACGGGACGGAACGAGAGAACCTATGCCCACCAGGAGCATGGTCGCCCGTTCATACATCTCGAACACGCGCCGGCAGGTCGCGTCGTCGAGAAGCACGTTGCGCGCTTCCTCGGATTCGCATATTCCCGGCACCATCAAAAAAACGCCCTGAGCGCCGGAGATACGCGCCATCGACTCCGTCAATTGCGTGGCGAACGAAATCGTGGAAGAAACTCCAAGCCCGCCCAGGAGCTGAACGACGTAAGACGTCCTGCCCGCGGTTACGGGACCGCGCATCGCCCCGACCGCCGCGAAAAGCGTCTCGCTCCACGACGACACGCCAACGACCTCGTGAGCGCCAATGTGGCTTTCGAGCCACGAAGCCGCCGCCCCCCCAAGGGCCTTGAACAGCGAACTCGGTTCGTCCGAGCCGTTATCGGTGATTACTACCTCCCTGACGCCGTACTTTTTCTCTATGGCGCTTTCAAGCTCGGAAAACACGCCCTCCGGCATCTCCACCGATATTCGGATGATGCCCAGTTCCTCCCCCATTTTTAAAAGACG
>JAISDQ010000229.1 GCA_031264605.1 Synergistaceae bacterium
AGCATCACGGGAACGGCCGGAATTACGGTGACGCCCGCTTCGCGTATCGCCAACAGCGCGTTTTTGGGAGGCGTGAAGGAAGACACGAGTACCTGCGGCACTCCGGCCGCGAGGGGCAATATTCCGCCCACTACGAAACCGAGCGATATATAGTTCGGAATCGCGTTCAAAATCACGTCGTCCTCGTCGATGCCGGGTATCGCTTCCAGTATGGATTCAAGAAGCGCTATGATATTCCTGTGCGTTATGGGGACGGCTTTTGCCGTACCGCCCACACCGCTCGTGTGGAAGAGCGCGGCGAGCTTCGAGCCGGCGTCCGGCTCGCCCGCGCGCCCCGTCATCGGAGGGATAGAGTCTCCGGGATCGGCGCTCGCGACCGCGATTCCCGAATCGCTGACAGACGCCGCCATGCTGCCCATCTCCCGGCTTACGACCGCGCCGAACACCCCTACGCTCCGCAGATATTCGGGAACCGGCGGATGTTTCATCTGGGGATTGACCGGGACGACCGTGCCGCCGAGCCTCCACACCGCGATACAGCTCGCCAGCATGAGGGGGCAGTTGGGCATCACCAGCCCCAATCTCTGTCCGGCCGTGAAGCCGCTGCGCTCCAAGTTCACGGCGCATTCGGCGGCCATTTCCTCGAGCGCGCTTCTCGACCACCAAGTACCACGCCACCAGAAACACAGTTCCGAGGGCGCGGAAGCGCAATTCTTCAGGATGATTTCGTCCAGCCGTTCGTTCAAAAAAAAGCCTCCAGCCCTTTGCCCTTATTTCAGAAACATGGCGAGATAAGCTCCCCACGCGGAAGCGAACGGCAACAGGTTCTCCGGTATGTCGTATCTCGTATGATACAGCCCATATTCCATTCCAGTGCCGAGGAACATCATGCAACTGGGAATACGTTCGGCATAATAGCAGAAATCCTCCCCCATCAACAGGGGATGCTCGAGCCTGCACATTCCGTCGCTCCCGGTAAGGGCCGTTCCTATCCTGAAAATATCGGAGACCAGGTCTCCGTCGTTCATGACCTGTCCGTAGTCGAGCGTATATTCAACGGAAGCCGACACATGGGCCGCGTGCGCCATAGCGCGAACAACGTCCTCGATGCGTTTTTTGAGGAAACGGTGCGTCTCGCGGTCGGTCGTTCTGAGGGTCCCCCACAGATCGACCTCCTCGGCGATGACATTATACACCTCGGCGGCCTCTATGCGGCCGAACGACAACACCGCCGTCTTCTGCGGGTCCACCTCCCTCGTCAGCACGGATTGCAGGGATACCTGCATGAGGGACGACAGATAAAGGGTGTCCGACGCGAGGTGAGGCGTGGCTCCGTGCCCCCCCTGGCCGGCAAGTCCGATGTGGAGTTTGTTCGTGAAGGCGGTCACGCCGCCGTTATTCGTGAAAATCTGGCCGTACGGCAGATACGGCACCCAGTGGATGCAAAGCATCTTTTCTATATTGTATTTTTTCTGCACGCCGGCTTCGATCAGATATCTCGAACCGCCCTTGCCCTCGTCGGCCGGCTGAAAAATAAAAACCACCGGGCGTTTCAACTCGTCGCGGTGGTCGGACAACAACTGCGCGGTTCCCAAAAGCGACGCCATATGCGCGTCGTGTCCCTGCGCGTGGGACAGATGGTCGGCGTTCGAGCTGAAGGGAAGCCCCGTGTCCTCGCGCACCTCCACCGCGTCCATCTCCGTCCTGAACGCGAGCGAGCCGCCTCCCAGCCCTCCTCCTACGCGCCCTATCACGCAAGTATCTATGCCGAACCCCTTGATCACTTCCATGCCGGGCATGGACGAGAGTATCGATCCTATCCTCGCCGAAGTGAGATGTTCGTCCAGTCCGGCCTCGGGAAACTGGTGAAAATACCTTCTCCACGCAACGAGATCGCGGGCCGATCCCTCCGTTTCGGAGAGCAGTTTCTCCCCTATCTTGGCCGCTTCGGCTTCACAAAGACCGTCCGTCATCTTTATCCTTCCAGCCAGCGCCTGAAAGACGCGGGCGCGCTCCACGGTTCCAGCCTCATCGACGAGGCGAGTATCCTTCCCTTGCACCAGCCGTCGGCGCCGAGCTGTTTCCCGTCCAGGCTTTCTCTCGTCTCCCAGCACTCGTCGCCGGCGGTTTTCGATTCGAGTCCCATGTTCGACGACGAGTACCCCCACACCCACTCCTGTGAACCGGATATCAGGGGGTTAAGTTTTTTGCGGGTGGCGACAGATTTCTGAAAGACGCCGGACTGTCCCGGCCTGAAAACGGTGTCGTAAGGAAGTATTCCGAACCCGCGCGCGTCGTCGTTAGACGTGCCGCTATGCGGCAGAGATATTTTGTCGCCCAGTATCGGCGAACTGCCTCCCTCCGCCATCATGAAAGAATTGCCGTTCGACGCCCTGTTTATCATCGTTTGGAGGTATATATTGGAGAAAAATTCCCGGAACCCCAGATAGCCTATGCCGTGCGGGATGTAGACGCCGTGTATGGGGACGTTGTGGATTATGTCACCTTCGAGAGGCACTTCGACGACGTTGCAGCCCAAAGCCCGGAAAAGATGTTCCGTGCCGTCGCCTCCGAGCGTGAGCGTTTCGTGGCGCACCATAGCTATATTCACCTTGCCGCTGTCGGTGATCGGCTCGCACAGCCTTGCCTGAGGGAGCCAGTTCGGGCTCAGGTTCGCCATCGCGCTGAAAATTGCCCAGTCGACCTGAAAATTCATGTTCATGAGCTGCAGCGCCGCCGATTTTATCGGGAAAACGGACTGCCTCGCTTTGTCGAAGAACATATCCGTCAGAAGCGGCGCGTTTCTGTCCATATTTTTCGGAATGGAACCCATCGAGATGACTGTGAATAACCTGCCGGCCTCCCTGTCGGCCAATTCGTACTCTCTTTCGTTCAAAACCGAGCGGAACAGGACGCCGTGAACACTGACGCCGCCGTTTTTATCGAGTGACGCGAGGACTTCGCTGAGCGTGCGGACGGTGAGGGTTGAGGACGTATCTCCGTAGATGACGGGGATAAGCTCGCATTCGAGCCATTCAGGCAAGAGCGCGCATTCCCTGGGCACGAGGAATGGAGAATCCTCCATCCAGCGTCCGCCGAGCGTCGTTATCACAAGGTTCAGGCAATCCGGCGAAGCCGCCTGCTGAAAGAGCCACCTCAGATTCGCCCTTCCGTCGCACAGCTTAGGATCAAGGAGGGTGACCGGCTGATTGCATGTCAACTGCAGTAAACGGAGCGATACCTCGTCGACATTGCCCAGAAATAGCCTCAGCTTATAGCCCATATTCTTGAGTACGTTAGCTATGAGCACGCCCGACATAATTTTCCCGGGTCTTTGTTCATCGGCTATTATCAATCTTGGGAGATTCAATATTCAGCCTCCTCGTCCCACAAAAAAATGATATGATAGTATAGTTTATCACATAATAACTGAGCGAGCCATAAAATGGCGGACCCAAGGGGGCGGGAGAGCGTTGAGCGCATCGGCGGACAGTTTCGACAATTATCGGGCTGAAGACTTCTTCCGCGCCAATGACGCTATCATAGGGGCCGGGCGATGCGGCGGCAAGGCGAAAGGGCTCGCCTACGCCACTGAAGCGGTCGCGGACTCTCACGCGCTCGGCGGCGTAGGGTTCCCCGATCTCACGATAGTGCTGTCCACCGAGATTTTCGACGAACACGCGTCAAGAAGCGGGGTGGGCGAACCTCGGAGCGAAGAGGACTGGAACCGGGCGCGCAGCGCCATATTGGAGACGCCTTTTCCATCGGCGCTCGAAGCCGAACTGCGGCGCGCGCTCGAACGTTTCGACGAAATCGGGGCTCCGCCGCTCGCCGTGAGGTCGAGTTCGCTGCTGGAGGACTCCGCGGCCCTTGCGTTCGCCGGAAAATACGAGACCTGTTTTGTTCCCAACACCGGTTCCATGTCGACGCGCCGCGATATACTGGAACGCGCCGTCCGCAGCATATTCGCCTCCCTTTTCAACCCGGAGCCGCGCGCGTACCGCGAAAAGCACGGAATACTGAACGAGCGCGAGTCGATGGCCGTGATAATTCAGGCGGTCACCGGCAGACGCCATGGCAGCTACTTCTACCCCGAACTCGCCGGCACGCTTTTCTCCCGCGTGTTCCGCCGCCCGAACCCCAGAATAAAAAAAGAGGACGGCCTCGTGAGGCTTTGTTTCGGCCTGGGCACCAGAACCGTCGACCGCTGCGCCGCCCGAACCTTCTACCTCACCAATCCCGCGCTGCGCCCCGAGGGAGGGCTTCCCGCGCAGATCGCCTCCGCGAGCCAGGAGTATTTCGACTTCATCGACACGGAACAGGGCGCGTTGGTCACCGGAAGCTTGTCGGCGTTCGCGAAATATCTGGAGAAAGAGCACAGGAATTTCGGCATCTACGTGCAGTACTACGGAGACGACTATTTATACTCCACTTACGCGGAACCCGAAGTGCCGACGCGCCCGATTTTTTCCTTCCCCGAACTGCACATACGCGAACGCGCGTTTTTCGACACGTCCAAAGCCCTCTTGAAATACATGGAAGACACGGCCGGGTTTCCGGTGGACATCGAATTTTCCTATGACACCCTGCCGTCGAAAAAACTTTTCGTGCTTCAGATGCGCCCCCTCGCGTCCTACCAGGAACTTTCCCGTGTGGAAATCCCCGATATCCCGGAGGAACAGGTGATCTTCCGGGGCGACAGGATGGTCAGCAACGGGCTGCTCGAAAACATCACGCATATGGTCTACGTCGACCCCGTTCTTTACAAGAACGAATGGAACCCTTCGGGCGCGGCCCGCGCGGTCGGCGAGGCGAACAAGCTTCTCGCCGGCAAAAAATACATCCTCGTGGGTCCGGGCAGATGGGGAAGCCGGAATCCCGCGCTCGGCGCGCCGGTGCGGTACGACGAGATATGCAACTGCGGGGTGCTCGTGGAGATAAGCGTGCCCGACCTGAATTTTTCGCCGGAATTGTCCTTCGGGACGCACTTCTTTCTGGATATGGACGCGGACGGCATCCTGTACCTGCCGGTATTCGGGAACAGCGGGGGAAACAGGTATCACAAGAATTGGCTGGATTCAAGCCCGTATAAAACCGGCGGGCATCCGGCGGTCAGAATTTACGAGGGGAATTTCTCCGCTTACCTCGACGGAGAGGCGGAATCGGGCATAATCATCCTGTCGTGACGCTATTCGCCAGCGGTTCTCAGCTTTCGATGCCCTTGCGGGCTTTCAATCCCGCCTTGAAGTAGTGTTTTACCTCGCGCATCTCGGTGACCAAATCCGCGGCTTCAATCAATCCGGGGGGAGCGCCCCTTCCGGTCATCACGAGTTCCGTGCCGTCGCGACGCGACGCGGCAACCGTCAAAAGTTCGGGGAGGCTTATCATACCGAGGGCATAAGCGACGTTCACCTCGTCAAGCACCACGAGGCCGAAATTGCCGCCCGCTAGCGCGTCCGCGGCGTCACGCACGCCCCGCGACGCCGCTTCGACGTCGGAAGCGCCCGGTTTGCCCATCACGAATCCTTCTTCGCCGTACTGCCTCAAAACCATGTTTTCCAAATTCTTCAGGATCGCGATTTCGCTGTATTCCCCGCGTTTCACGAACTGGCCGAAAAAAACCTTCATGCCGGCCCCGAGCGCCCTAACGGCGAGCCCTATCGCCGCCGTGGTCTTCCCTTTGCCGTTGCCGGTATACACTTGCAGACAGCCGCGGGTGAAAACGTCTTTCCCGCTGTCGTAGGACACGGTATCAGAACTCCTCCAGCGGGCTTCCGGGCAAATCGCCCACACCGCCGATCGCGCGCCTTGTCTCGTCGAATTCGAGTTTCGCCAGGAGGCTGGCTATCTGAAGCTCGATCACGTCGTCCGTCTCGTAGGGGATCGAAAAACGCCTGAGGCCGAATTTTTCGGCGAAATAAGGAATTTCCCTTCCGGATTTTCCTCTGGAAGAGAGCGCGTCCCTCAATGAAAAAAGAAACTTCTCCTGGTCGAACATCGGATTCAGGCTAGCCACGGCAAGTACCTTGCATTCGTCGAGCAGCAGGGAGCTTTTCCATATCCCGCAAAAGGCGACCCCCGCCCCGAACAGCTCTCCAGAACCTTCCAGACCTTGAAGTACGATCTCCATGGCCTCCGAGTACGAGAATACCATCGTGAAGCCAAAGTGGTATTCCGACGCCGCCCCCGGACGCATCAAGTTCTCGGGCGCAAGCGCGCCCACCGGATAAGCGTCGTCGCTCCGCATATAAAGCAATTCGCTCTCCTGCATCATGGCCATCTTCGCGATATCGCCCAACGCCTCGCCGAAGAGCGAATACGTGGTTATCGGTTTGAAATCGCACCCGTACGGCGCCCACGTCTCTATGCACAAATCCATGTCCTCTTCCCAGTTTGGAAGGCGCAGGAGCCCGCTCCACGCGCCCGAGCGGCACGCGTTTTTAAGAAGCAAGGAGGCGCGCGGCCTTTGGCGTTTTGCCCAAAAGCTCTATGACCTTTTCAAGCAGATGGGCCATCTCCGGCTTGGTTATCTGCGCGTCGGCTCCGACGCTCTGAGCCTTGCGCTTTATGTCTTCGGCCATGACGCTCGAAAAGACTATTACCGGAATGTGCGACAGTCTGTTGTCTTCCTTCACCCGGCGCGTCAAGGTCAGCCCGTCCATCTTCGGCATCTCTATATCGGTGAGCAGTATGTCGAAATCGTCCCCGTCCTCGTTCAGCCTGTCCCAGGCGGCTTTTCCGTGCCCTACGACTTCCAGGTTGTGGAATCCGCCGGATACGAGAACTTCCTGTATCAGCTTTCGGATGAGCGGCGAATCCTCGGCCACCAGAATTTTGTATTCTTCGAGATTGCCGAGAGCGCTGGAGGCATCGGCGGAAATCTTGTTCTCGACCTTGAATTGGTCGGCGAGGCCGGGGTTCACGACCTGTACTATGCGCTCGTAATCGAGGAGCAGTATGTTGCGTTCCTCACGTTTTATGACGTACAGGGAATTTTCTCCCAAAAACGTGCCGGTCAGCGACGCGTCAAGCTCGTCGGAGTTTATGCGGTATATTCGGTCGACTCCGTCCACCACGAAACCGAGCTTCATTTTGTTGAATTCCGCCACTATCAGTTTGGCTTCCTCCAATTCCGCGCACGGCGTGATACCGAGATACGTCCTCAGATCGATGAGAGGTATGACCTCCCCGCGAATTGTCGTGATGCCTCTCATCGCCGGGTGCGTCTGCGGTACGTCGCGGACGCCGGGCCAGCGAAGGATTTCCCTTGTCTTGTCGACATTTATGGCGAAATACTGATTCCCCAGCAGGAACACGACCACCTGCCATTCGTTCGTGCCGACTTCGGTGAGAATTTTTTCGTCCGCTACGCGTGCCATGCAGATCACTCCTTATGCCGATACATAATGTTATTATAGTATGGACGCTTCCAGAGGTAAAGCGCTCGTTTTTTCAGTCGCAGCTTCGACGTTATTGACGCCGCCCGCGCTGAATATACGAAATCTTTAAGCAGTGGGCGATTCTGAACCGCCCGCAGTCATAAACGATGGGTTTATCCGCTTTTGGTAATAATTAAGCCGGTAATTACGGGTTATCTTGACTTTGACGATCGTCTTACTTACTATCTATGAAAACTGCGCGGGGCATTCCGGCGCGGTTGAAAGGATATGTGAGTTTTATGGAGAAACACTTGGGGAAAACGCGCGGACGATTGTCGGACAAAAAAAACAGGGGATTTTCGCTGATAGTCGTGCTGATAATTTCGATGATTGCCTTGACGCTTGCGGGCGTGTCGCTCAACGTGTCGATGAACTCGGCCGGCGCCGGCAGAACCAATTCCGCGAGGGACGTCAAATATAACATTTTGCAGGACGGAATCGAACAGGGCAAGGCCGCGCTCATGCGCCTGGTCGAAGCCGCCCCGCAAATTCCGAAGTACACCGACAGGCACGGCGGCACGGAACCAGCCGAGATCGCCGATTTGGCCACGTTGCTGATAGACAACGGCGAAGTGCTCACCGAAACGTGGACGAAAAGCAAGCTTGGCAGGCTGGGTATCGCGGGCGATAACGCCATATTCAAAGTCAGGATATATGATATGCAGTATAAGCCGGGACTTGTTCCCAGCGTCGCTTCCGGCAAAATAACGGCCAAAGAGATGGAATCGCTTCCGCCGGCGGTGACCTTAACCGGCAAAGCGTATTCGAACGAGTCCGCGGCGCTGGATCCCGACGAAGACGGAACGGTCCCCGGATTGGCCGGAAATTCGCCGGACAGCGCCGGGATTTATCTCATTCGCGCGTCGCTCGAAATAGGGGGAAAGGATTATTCGCTCGATACGGCCGTGATTCAGTCGCGCAAAAATTGATTTCAGGCAGGGGGTTGATGAACGATGGCGAAAAGACAGCTTACGATAATAGGCGCGGGACCCGCGGGGCTTACGGCGGCCATATTCGGACGCAGGGCTGGGCTGGATGTGCTCGTCCTCGAGAAGGGCCTGGCCGGAGGACAGATAAACAGCACCGCCGAGATAGAAAATTACCCCGGATTTAAACACGCCGGGGGAATGGAACTTGGAAAAATCCTCCGCGATCACGCGGAAAAATTCGGGCCCGAGTTTATGGACTGTTCCGTTGAGTCCGTTTCTTTCAGGGACGGCGATAAAACCGTCGTCACGAACGAAGGGACTGTCCAGACCGACGCGCTGATAATCGCGTCCGGGTCGTCGTTCATAAAATCCGGCTGCAAGGGCGAGACCGAGTTCACGGGACGCGGCGTGAGTTACTGCGCCGTGTGCGACGGAGCGTTTTTCACCGACGCGCCGGTGGCGGTGATAGGCGGCGGCAACAGCGCTGTCGAGGAGGCTGATTACCTCACTCAATTCGCGTCGAAAGTCTATATTATCCACCGCAGGGACGAGTTTCGCGCGCAAAAGAGCGTCGTGGACCGCGCGCTCGCGAACCCGAAAATAGAAACCGTCATGAGTTCCGTGGTGCTGGAAATCGCCGGCCAGGACATGGTGGAGCGAATCGCCGTGCTGAACAACAAAAGCGGAAAGACAAGGGAAATCCCGGTCGAAGGCGTGTTCGTGTTCGTCGGCGCCGCCCCGAATCTTGAATTCCTCACCGAGGAGAGCGGACTGAAACGCGCCAGGAGCGGTTGGATAATCACCGACGAAAAGATGGAAACGTCGGTGGATGGAGTTTTCGCGGCTGGCGACGTCCGTGAAAAATATCTGCGTCAGGTCGTGACCGCCGCCGGAGACGGCGCGACGGCGGCAATGGCGGCCTACGAATACCTGTCGAACGAGCATTATCTGCAAACCGCGCTCCTGGAAACCGAACGCGCCGCCGTATTTTTCATGTCGAGCATCGATCCGGCGCACCTCGCGCTCGACAGGGAAATCAGCGCGTTCGCCGCTTCGTCAGGCAAAAAAATAATCACCGTCGACGGGCACGCGAACCGAAGACTGAGAGAAAAATTCGGAGTTACGTCTCTGCCGGCGATGCTCGAACTGTCGCGCGGCAAAAAAATCCGCGCCGCGGCGGTGAATTCGGTACACGACGCCAAAACGTTTCTCGTAGAACTGCGTTAAGTCAAAAATAGCCGCTATTTCAGTTCAAACTTGAACGGAATCCTCTGTATATTAAAGAAAGAGGTGGATATAGGTTGAAAAAGAACCCAATATTTACAGGCATACTGAGCCTGATCATGGCGGCCGCGGTTTTCGGCGCGGCAAAGTTCGCTATTTCGTCGGCCAAAGCTGACAGTGAGGATTTTGAATTAAAATGGATAATCCCGCCCGTAAATAATTTCGTCAATCTTTTTGCGGACGAAAGAGTGTGGGTACGGAAAGAAAAAGGAGGCACATGGACACTTTATGATATAAACGGGAATATTATAAAAGACGATTTTATTGCTAAAATCGTTAATCGTTATAAAAATGGTTATGCAAGATTTGTTGTCGACGAAAAAAGGGAAGGTTTTTTAAATATATCTGGAGATGAAATTATTCCACCAACATTAAGAGACGAATTAATACGAGAACGTGGGAAAGAAAACAGGCGTTTGTTTGGATTTGTTAATATGGAGGGAGATTGGGTAATTCCCGCTGAATACGAACAAATTAATAATTTTAGCGAGGAATTGGCCGCGGTAAAAAAAGGTGAAAAATGGGGTTATATCGACAAAAGAGGAATAGTAGTTGTCGATTTTTTGTTTGAAAATGCCACTTCATTCGAAAATGGAACAGCAATCGTTATGTACGATTCCAAGATTGGAATGATCGACAGGAATGGAAATTTTATCATCGAGCCAATATATGATAAATATTATAATTGGGGTACTGAAAGAGACCAAGAAAATCCTATAGGATTGACCAAAGGTGGAAAGGTAGGTTTTGTCAACGCAAAAGGCGATATCGTTATAGATTTTAAATTTAAAACGACGGAAGAGGTTTCATATAACGTATTTCGAAACGGACTCGCAGTAGTGGTTTTGGATGAACCTGGTGATGAAAAAGCGGTTATCGATGAGGCCGGTAATGTCTTATTCCGAATCGGGAAAGAAATTAAAATAGCTCTTCCTGTTTTCTACGATGACTTTATAGTGGGACAAACGGGTAAACAGATTTTAGTTTTCGATAAGGACGGGCATACATATGACATACCTTCCAGTGAGATATCGCCTTACTTTGATGAAACTTATGTCGTACTACCCTCAAATAACTTATTCACTGCGTTTCCGACCGGCACGAAAGCTCATAAGCTTAAAATTAATGATAGAGGCTATTTTAAGATAACCAGGAAAGAGGGGAATTAAAATGGCGGACGTTGAAATACTATACTCGCGTGCGATAACAT
>JAISDQ010000146.1 GCA_031264605.1 Synergistaceae bacterium
CTCGTCATGCACGGCGGCGCGATCGCGGCCGAAGGCGAACCGAGGGAAATCCTGACCGACGGCGCGCTCTTGAGAAAAAACGGGCTGGATTTGCCTCTCAGATATTCATAGTCTTTCAAAATACGTAGTTGATGTAAAAATGTGGTACTATAAATAATGCGCGGGGATGTAAAATCTCTGCTGTTACTTTGCGCGGAACCGACGTTCCGTACGCGTTTGCCGGGGCAATGAGAGGGGTTTTTTCATGTTCAAATTTTTATCCGGTCTTTTCAGCCGGGATATCGGAATAGATCTGGGGAGCACCAACATGGTGGTCTACGCCAAGGGACACGGCATAGTGATAGACGAACCCTCCGTCCTCGCGGTCCGCAAGGCCGGGTTCAAAGGCAAAAAGGACGTCATAGCCTTCGGCGGCCCAGCGAAAGAAATGATCGGCAAAGTGCCCATAGGCATAGAGACAATCCGGCCCCTGCAACACGGAGTCATCGCCGACTTCGACATGACCGAACAGATGGTCGGTCATTACATGAACGAGGCTAACCGGGGACGCAGGCTGATGGCCCATCCGAGGGTGGCGATATGCGTGCCCGCCGGGGTCACCGAGGTCGAAAAACGCGCTGTGGTCGACGCGACGCTCGGCGCGGGAGCGCGCGAGGCCTTCGTCGTGGAGGATCCTCTCGCGGCGGCTTTGGGTACCGGGCTTCCCATAAACGAGCCGAAGGGCAACATGGTGGTCGACCTCGGCGGAGGCACCAGCGAAATAGCCGTGCTCTCACTCGGCGGCATAGTGCTCAGCAACTCGCTGCGCGCGGCTGGCGACGACATCGATGCCGCGATAATATCCATGATGCGGCAGAATTACACCCTTTCCATCGGCGAGAGCACCGCGGAGGAGGTCAAATGCACGATAGGTTCGGTCATACCGCTCGAAGAGGAAGTAGAGATGGAAGTCAAGGGGCGCGACCTGATGGACGGGCTGCCGAAAGTGGTCAGCGTAACGTCGACTGAAGTGCGCGACGCCATAGAATCCATAATACTCCGCATCGAGGAAATGCTGCGGTACGCGATCGAACAGACTCCTCCCGAACTCGTCAAAGACATAGTCGATCACGGGTTCGTACTCACCGGAGGCACTTCTCAACTGCAAGGGCTCAGCACCCGTTTCTCCGACGCGATAAACGTTCCCGTTCACATGGCGGAAGCGCCGCTCTACTCCGTGGCGTTCGGGCTGGGGCGTCTGCTGGAGACGGTGGACAGAGGCGAGAAGATAGCCGTTACGGTAGATCATTCGGCCGTATAAGCCGATTTATTCAGGGGTGGTATGCCCCAATGACTGGCAAACTCAATCCTGTTCTGGTCAATGCTCTCATAGCCGCTTTCTGCGGGCTCATGCTGATGTGGTTCTCCCACACCTTTCAATATCCCGCGCGAACGGCGGCCGATACAATCAATTCCATGCTGTATTATCCGGAGCTTCCGGCGAGAGAACTCAGGTTCCTCGTTCAAGCCGCCGACAATTGGATGACCGAACGCAAAAATCTTCAGGAAAGAACGCTCGTACTGGAGCAGGAGAACATAGCGCTCCGGACGGCGCTTCAGCGTTCGGGCGTGAACCCTCCGCAATCATCTCCCCGTCTTCTCGGCGCCAGCGTCACGCTGAGATATCCCGACGCGTGGTGGAAGGAAATCAGGGTCGACAAGGGCTCGTCACAGGGCGTGCTGGCCGGGGCGCCCGTCCTGTCGGACGGCTTCATGATAGGCCGGGTATCCCGGATTGGCGAGGATTACGCGTGGATAGAACTGGTGACGTCTTCCACATTTCTTCTCGCGGCCGTGGTGGTCGACACTTGGGATCTCGGCGTGATAAACGGCGACGATATCGGCAATATATGGCTGATGTACATGCCTCCCGAGGAGGAGTTCAGCGAGGGTATGCTCGTCTCTACCGCCCTCGTTGGCGATTACCTTCCTCCGGGAATACCTTTGGGGCTGATAGTGGGCCCCGGGGAAACCAGGGACGGGCTCACTCCTTTCAGGGTCGCGTCGGGGGCCAGGCTGGCCCAGCTTTACAACGTGCAGATACTTCTGTCCTCCGGGGAAGGCGGTTCGTCGTGATCTCCCTGGCCGTCGTATGGATGCTGCAAGACCTCGCGCAGGTGCTCTCCATGGGCGTTTTGCTGATACCCGACTTTTTCCTTCTCACCGCGGCGTACGGCATCGTATCCGGCCCGTTGGGGAAGGAACGCATATCGATTTGGATATGGCTCTCCTTCGCCGGCGGAGTCCTGTGGGACTTCCGCTGGACGGCGGCGCCGGGATTGAGCGGGCTCGTCAATTCTCTCTCCGTGCTGGCGATATACGCGGTATGGGCCCGGACGCCGGTGACGGGACGCGGCGTCTGGCTCTTTGCCCTTCTCGCCGGCATGGCGCATCTCACGTCCGGGATGGTGCACTATATTGCGTGGGCGACCACGACTCAGACCGCGATGAGGATGTTCCTCGCGCAGCAGCTTCTCGGCATTCCCGCGCTCGCCCTGATGTGCGCGGTCTATCTGGTGAGGCTGAGGGGTTCCGATGTATAAGGCGCTGGATCATTTCGACTTCGATCACAGGCTCATGTACGTGCGGAACATCTTCATATTCTCGCTGCTGTTTCTCATCGCCGGGCTGGTGTACTTTCAACTGGTGAAAGCCGACGAGTACGTGGAACTGGCCTCCCGTAACAGGCTGAGGATGATCCGCCTCCCGTCCCCGCGCGGCAATATATACGACGCCAGCGGAGTGCCGCTCGCGGTGAACGTTAGGACGTTCGAGATAAGAGCGTATCCGATGGATATCAGAAGAGACGAGGATTATGAAAGCACGGCCGGGCTTTTCGCGCGTCACGGCATACCGATGACGTCGGCGGATTTGAAGGAGCGGCTTGAGAAACAATACGTCGCGCCGTACCGGGCGATATCGGTGATCGGCAACCTCACGCTCGCTCAGGTCTCCGACCTCGTAATGGACGACGAGTTCTCGCGGAGGCTCTTCCCGTCTCCAGTGTGGCGCAGGATATACCCCGCCGAAGCCCTGGCGGCTCACGTGGTGGGCCACGTGGGCGAGATAACCCAAAAAGAACTCGAAGATCAGCGCGATCTGTACTATCAGGCCGGAGACATCATAGGCAAGAATGGCGTGGAGTCGATGTACGAGGAGCAGCTTCGCGGGACGGTGGGTGAGCAGGTCGTCGAAGTCGATTCCCGCGGAAGGCGGCTGCGGAACGTGAATTACAACGATCCCCAGAAGGGCGCGGACCTGCGCCTGACGCTGGACCTCGCGGCACAGAGGGAGGCGCTGCGCCTCATGGAGGGAAAGAAGGGCGTTATCGTCGCGATGGACGTTAACGACGGCTCTGTGAAAGTTCTCATGTCGGTTCCGACTTTCGACCCGAATCCTCTCACCTGGGGGATATCGGCCAGGGCCTGGTCGGCGCTGAACGACGACCCGGACAAGCCCATGATGAACCGCGCGACGGGCGGAGTGTATCCTCCGGGTTCCGTTTTCAAAGTGGTGACGGCGGCGGCCCTTTTGATGGAAAAAACGGTCGACGCGAGGACGGACGTTTTTTGCCCCGGGTATTTCCGCGTTGGCACTCCGGCCCGGACGTTCCGATGCTGGAGGCGTTCGGGACACGGCAGGGAAACTATCCGCAGCGCGCTGCGCGATTCGTGCGACGTGTTCTTTTACCAGAACGGAGTGAAACTGGGCATAGACAAACTGATAGAATGGGGACATGATTTCGGGGTGGGAGAGCCGACCGGCGTCGACATAACGGGCGAAGTGAGCGGGACCATCGCGGGACGCGACTGGAAGCGGAGGAACCTGAAGGAATCGTGGTATCAGGGCGACACGGTCAACTACGCGATCGGGCAGGGGTATCTGCTTATGACCCCGCTGCAGCTCGTCAGAGTGTACGCGGCGTTCGCGAACGGGGGCAAGCTGGTGGTTCCCCGCTTTAACAGCGCCAAGAAACCGGAATGGAAAGACGTGAAAGTTTCCAAAGCGAACATGGATATAATCCGGCAGGGAATTCGCGACGCGGCGGCGAACGGAACCGCCAGAGCGGCCAGCGGTTTCGGGGCCGAGGTCGCCGGGAAGACGGGCACGGCCCAGAATTCTCACGGGGAAGACCACGCGTGGTTTGTGGGGTACGCTCCGGCCGCCAATCCCAAGTACGTCGTAGCGGCGCTGGTCGAGGGCGGCGGCTCCGGCGGCTCGGTAGCGGGGCCGCTGGTGGGCCGGATGCTCTCGTATCTTCTGGAACACGATAAATGAGGTGGTAACGGTGATAAAGCTGAAGGGCATGACGGGCTCGATAGTGAGATGCGTGATTCCGGAGGATCTGCCATCGGCGGATTTCAACTCCGAGTTCGGCAAAGTGATGGAAACCGGCGGGTCGATTCTCAACGGCGCGCGGATAGTTCTCGATTTCGGCGCTCGCGCCATATCCGAGGCGACCGTCACGGCGTTGCTCTCGGGGTTCGTCTGGCCATCCGGGGCTTCGGTGGCGGCCTGGATCACCTATGACGCCGTCTCGCAGGAACTTCTGAAGCGCGCCGGGCTGCGCACGTCGGAACCCGCCCCGTCGGAGGGAGGCCCATGCGGCGCGCTCGTGCTCCACCGGTCCCTTCGCTCGGGGCAGCGCGTCGAACACCGCGGCGACGTCATAATTACTGGTCACGTCAACGACGGCGCGGAAGTCCTGGCGTCGGGAAACATCACCGTCCTCGGGCGTCTCAACGGGCTCTTGCACGCCGGATGCGAGGGCGGGGGCGAAGGCGAAGACCCGGATACGGTGGTGGTGTCGAGATGTATGGAAGCCCTGCAAGTCCGGATAGGCAGTAAAATAGGTTCGCTGGGGCGCGACGCGGAATGGTGGGGCAAACGCGTCGTGGCGAGCGTCAAGGACGGAGCCGTGCTGATAGAGTACTGGCCTTTCGTGAAAGGCGAAAATGCCGGCGGAGTAAAAGAGGAAACAGCTTGACAGGATTTCCGAGAAACCGCCGGACGGACATCCAAACGGTTCCGGCGCAGGTTTCCTGATTTTTGAGGAGGAGTGGTAGGTAGATGACGCCGCGAGTTATAGTAGTGACCTCCGGCAAGGGAGGAGTCGGCAAGACCACGGCGACGGCCAACATAGCCGCGGCTCTTGCGTTGCTGGGCAACAAGGTGGTTGCGGTTGACGGGGACGTGGGCCTTCGGAACCTCGACGTGATAATGGGGCTCGAAAACCGCATAGTTTACACGCTGGTGGACGCGATCGAGGGAAACTGCCGGCTGAACCAGACTCTCATCAAGGACAAGCGGGTCGATAACCTTTTCATGATACCGACGGCCCAGAGCAAGACCAAGGACGCCGTGACGTCCGATCAGATGGTGAGCGTGTGTTCGGAACTCAGGAAGGATTTCGACTTCGTGCTGATCGACAGCCCGGCGGGGATAGAGTCCGGCTTCAGAAACGCGTCGGCCGGAGCCGACGAGGCGCTGGTGATAACGACTCCGGAAGTGTCCGCCGTGCGCGACGCGGACAGGATAATAGGGCTTCTTGAGTCCATGGAAAAATCCCCTATATTCCTGATAGTGAACAGGATACGCCCGCAGATGGTGAAAAAGGGCGATATGCTTGGAGTTTCGGACGTGCTGGATATACTGCAGATAGGGCTCATAGGCATGGTCCCGGATGACGAGAACGTCGTCAAGAGCGCGAACGAGGGCAAGCCTTTGACGCTGGGCGACGGGGCGCAGGCGGCTGTCGCGTTCAAAAATATCGCCGCCCGCATTACCGGCAAGGATATTCCGTTCATGAACCTCGAAGTTCCCAAAAAGGGCTTTTTCGCGCGAATCAAGGACGCCTTCGGCGGAGGGAGGTAAGAGTGATGAGCATCAAGTCGATAATTTCAGGTATTTTCGGATCGAGCGGAACGCATTCGAAGGATGTTCCCTCGGGGCAGACGGCGAAGGATCGGCTCGCATTCATCCTGGTACATGACAGAATCGATATAGGCCCCGGCAAGATGGATCAGATGAGACTGGACATAATAGAAGTCCTCAAAAAATACTTTGAAATCAACGAGAGCCAGATAGAACTGAAACTCGAGAATGAAGAGGGTTCGACGGCGCTTCTGGCGACCATACCCATCAACTCGGTTTTGGGCAGAAGCGGCAAAACGGCGCGTCGGGGATGCTCCTCCCGGAATTAGGTTACAGTTGGGGCGAAATCCGCGCCGGCCTCGACAGGGTGATGGTCGCCCTGGTGTGCGCGCTTTTCGCGCTGGGGATCATATCGATTTACAGCGCCGGCAAGGGCGTGCGTTCCTCCACGGTCGTGTTCGTCGTTAGACAGTTGGTTTGGGGCGGCGTCAGCGCGGCGGTTTACGTCGTCATCCTGCGCGTGGGCTACCGCAATTTCGTCAGATTGAGTTTCTGGCTGTACGCGGCTACGTTTTTGTGCCTCATAATCCTCGACGTCAGAGGAATAGCGTCCAAGGGAGCCGTGAGGTGGTTTCAGTTCGGAAACATCAACTTTCAACCCTCCGAATTGGGCAAAGTGTCGCTCATTCTTTTCATGTCGCGCTTCTGCTCGCGGAGGCCTCCGGAGAACGTGAAAAATCTGGCCGCCGCGCTCGCGATATGCGGGGCCAGCGTGTTCATGATACTGCTCCAGCCTGACCTGGGGAGCGCGCTCGTATATATCGCGATAATCTTCGCGATTCTCGCCGTCGCGGGCACGCCCGTAAAATACTTGGCCTGGCTCGCGCTCGTCGGGCTGTGCGCACTGCCGGTCTTATGGAAGGGCATGAGGGCGTATCAGAGACTGCGGCTCATCGTCTTTCTCGATCCCTATATCGACCCTCAGGGCGCCGGATACAACGTCATTCAGTCCCGAATAGCGGTTGGTTCGGGAGGATTGTGGGGAAAGGGATTCCTCCAGGGCACGCAGGGCAGGCTTCACTTTCTGCCCGCGCCTCATACCGACTTCATCTTCAGCGTGTTCGCCGAGGAATTCGGTTTCATCGGCGGCATTATCGTTATCACCCTGTTCGCGTGCCTCTTCTGGCGGATACTGCGCGGAGCGTTCCGCACCAAGGACACCAGGGCTAAACTGTTGTGTATCGGCGTGGTTGCGTGGCTTTGGTTTCAGTTGATGGAGAGCATAGCCATGAGCATGGGCCTCGCCCCGATAACGGGCCTTCCGATGCCGCTTTTCAGCTACGGGGGCAGTTCGCTGCTGATGGTCGTGATAGCGCTGGCGTTGGCGCAGAGCGTGGCTATTTCTCCCGTAAGGGAAAATTTCGCTCACATTTGATATGCGGGCATGGGAGTTTTTGAATAGATGGTTCTAGAAGACATGCCGGACGGGTATTTCTCGCTGCTCGCCTCCGTCAAGCGGCCCGGGCGCTACACGGGGGGAGAATGGGGTTCCGTCTCGCCGGGCGCGGGCGAAAACGCGCGCGCCGCGAGGATATGCCTCGCGTTTCCCGACGTTTACGAGGTAGGCATGAGCTACCTCGGATATCAGATATTGTACTCGCTCGTCAAGACGCTGGATTACGCGGAAGCCGAGCGCGTTTACTGCCCCTGGCCGGATATGGAGGAAGGCTTGCGCCGCGCCAATCTTCATCTCGCGTCGCTGGAGAGCGGGCGTCCGCTCCGCGATTTCGACGCGGTAGGTTTCACGCTTCAGTACGAGCTGTGCGGCACGAACGTCCTTACCATGCTTGATCTCGGGGGGATACCGCTTTTGAGCGCCGACCGCCCGGACGACGCTCCGCTGGTCATAGGCGGCGGCCCGGGAGCGTGCGCTCCTGCGCCGTTTGAAATTTTCTTCGACGCTTTCTGCGTCGGCGACGGGGAAGAGACTTTCCCCGCCGTGCTCTCGGTGCTGAGCGAACTCAAAGGACGCCGCAGAGGTGAAAAACTCGACGCGCTGTCAAATCTCGCGGGCGTTTACGTGCCGGGCGCGGGGCGTTCGGCGAGGGCCGCGATAGTGGCCGACCTCGACGGCGGATTTATAAACCGCGACATGGTAGTCCCAAACATCGGCATCATTCACGACCGCGCGGCCGTTCAGGTATTCAGGGGATGCACCCGCGGATGCAGATTTTGCCAGGCCGGCATGACCGGGCGTCCCCGGAGGGAGCGAAGCGCCGCGTCGGTCGTCTCCCAGCTCGAAAGCCTGCTCGATTACACGGGTTGGGACGAGGCCGGCCTGCTTTCCCTCGCGACTTGCGACTGGAGCGGTCTTGACGGGACGATGACTGGCCTGTCGGAGACTCTCGCGAAGAGTCGCGTAAAGCTGAGCCTGCCGAGCCTCCGAATGGATTCGTTCTCGGTGGAACTCGCGTCGCGCCTCGAAAATATGAGGCGCGCGAGCGTCACTTTCGCCCCCGAAGCGGGGAGCGAAAGGCTCAGGACGGTGATAAACAAAGGGCTCTCCGACAGCGACATAAACGCCGCTCTCGACGCCGCGTTCCGATGCGGCTGGGACCGTGTGAAACTCTATTTCATGATGGGGCTGCCAACGGAGACGACGGCGGATTTGGACGGCGTGGCCGACATAGCCGGCATGGCCGTTCACTGCGCCCGGCGTCACAAAAAGCGCGGCGAAATTTCGGTCTCGCTGGCCGGATTCGTTCCCAAACCGCACACGCCCTTCCAGTGGGAGCCTCAGGCTTCGCGCGGTACGCTGCGCGAGCGGGGGCGCTATATCAAGGGGCGCGTGAGGGGCGGCAGAATTTCCCTGGCGTACCACGAGCCGGATCAGACTTTTCTCGAAGGCGTTTTCGCGCGCGGCGGCACGGCGCTCGGACGCGCCATTCTGGAGGCGTGGCGCAGAGGGGCGCGCTTCGACGGCTGGACGGAATATTTCGACATAAACCGATGGGAGGAAGTCTTTCGCGACCTCGATATCGACGCCGAGGAGATTTCGACCGGGAAACGCTCTCTCGACCAGGCGCTGCCGTGGGATATGATCGACACAGGCGTCACGAAGGAATTTCTAGCGTCGGAGCGCGCGCGGGCGTACGCCTGCGCGCCGACCGGCGACTGCAGGGAAGGAACGTGCAACGCCTGCGGATGGAACCGTTTTACGGACTGCGCGGTTCTTTGCCAGAATGTGGGGACGTAGATGCCCCGCGTCAGGATATTTTTTTCAAAAAGCGGGCGCGCCCTTTTCGTCCCTCACGTCGACCTGCCCGTCCTCTTCGCCAGGGCCGCGAGGAGGGCCGGCTTCCGCATGGAGTATACGCAGGGTTTTTCGCCGCACCCGAAAACCGAGTTCGGTCCGCCCCTGCCCGTGGGGGTGAAGGGCGTGAGCGAGCCCGCCGAGTTCTGGTTTCTCGAATGGAGCGAGCGGTCGCTTGAACGGTGGGCCGGCGTCATGCCGGACGGGTTTGCCCTGACCGGGGCGCGCGAGGTATCGGGGCAATCGCTCAGCAAACTTTGCCGCGACGCGTCGTATACCATCCGGTTTCTCAACGGGACTTCGCCTCTCGCCGCCGCGCCGGTTCTCGAAAGGGAGTTTACGTCGCTCGGCACTTTGATGTCAATCGGCGTGAATGGGAACGATGCGGAAATTTCCGTCACGGATTTGGAACGGTCGGGAGCCTCGAAGATGGTGAAGGCGCTGACCGCGGCGGGACTGGCGTCGGGCTGGCCCGATATTGTCATAACGCGCACGGCTGTCGGGCGGATGGACGGAGCCCTCGGCCGCGTTATCCCTCTGAGAGAAGAGGAATCGCAATGAACGAAGACGGACAGAATTTGAAAAATCGCGAGATGAAGCTGATAGTGAACGTGATAGACCCCGAGGAGATGCGCGTCGCGATACTCGACAAACGCGGCAGGCTGGATAACCTCTATATCGAGCGCATGCTGGAACGCCAACGGGCGGGTGAAATATACAAAGCGAGGGTCGACAGCGTTCTGCCGGGTATGAACGCCGCTTTTCTCAGCCTGGGCGACGGCAGGAACGGGTTTCTGTACCTGAACGACGTCGGGGACATGACGGTAAAGCCGGGCATGGATATGCTCGTACAGGTGCTCAAAACTCCCAACCGAGGCAAGGGGGCCCGCGTTTCCCCGAGGGTGTCGCTCGCCGGCAGATATCTCGTTCTCGTCCCTTCCAACAGGGACGTGGGCGTGTCGAAGCGCATAGAGGACGCCGACGAGCGCGCGCGTCTCCGCTCGCTCGCCCGAAAGCTGCGCCCCGACGGATGCGGCCTGATAGTCCGCACCATGGCCGAAGCCTGCGACGAGGAAAATCTGGCGCGAGACGTGAATGAACTCATGGAAGAATGGCTGGAGGTCGAACGCAAGGCCAGAAAAATGGCGGCGCCCTGCCTTCTGCACAGGGACATCGGCCTGGTGGAGCGGATACTGCGCGACGAACTGACCGAAAGCATAGGAGAGATCGTGGTCGATTCGCCCGACGAATTCGAGGACATATCTTCGTTCGTGGGGCGTTTGACGCCCGACGCCCGGCCCGAACTCTCGCTCTACAAGGGGGGGCTTCCGATATTCGACGTCTACGGCGTCGAACGCGCGATAGAGGAGATGCACGAGCGCAAGGTATGGCTGCCAAGCGGGGCGTACCTCGTGATCGACCAGACGGAAGCACTGACGGTGATAGACGTGAACACCGGCAAATACATAGGTTCCAAGGATTTGCAGGACACGGTCTATCACACCAATTTCGAGGCGGCGGAGGAAATAGCGCGCCAGCTTCGCCTGCGGGCCGTCGGAGGCATTGTCGTCATAGATTTCATAGACATGGAGAGTCCGTCCGACAGAAATAAACTGGTGGAGTCCCTTCAGGAGCTGTTCAAGGGCGACAGATGCAAAGCCAGGGTATACGGCGTGACCGCCCTAGGACTGGTGGAGATCACCCGAAAGCGCGCGCGCCTCGACATGCGCTCGATAATCAGCAGGGGATGCCCCTTCTGCGGCGGTCTCGGCTGGGTCGACAAAGAAGAAACAGTGGCCATGAAGGTGAAGCGGTTTCTGCGCCGCGCCGTCAACGGCTCGGCTTCCGAGGCGTTTCTGGTGGAACTTCATCCGGCCATAGCGCGATATATAGCCGAGACATATCTGTCCATATGGGAGGAGGAGTTCGGACGCAGGTTTTACCTGGCCGAATATCCCGAATACGCGTGGGATAAATTCAAGATAGATTTTCAGGGCACGGTTTCCCGCGTGGTTCATCGCGTCGAGGTCATGGAGCGCCGGGAGGCGACCGTAGTTGTACATAGCACGACTTCAGCTTAAGGACTTCAAGAGTTTCGGCGGCTCGCACGAACTTCCGCTGAACTCGGGGATGACCGCCATCGTCGGCCCCAACGGCAGCGGCAAGAGCAATATACTCGATTCCCTCAGATGGGTCCTTGGCGACTCCCACTCATCGAAACTGCGGGTTACAAGACAGGACGGTCTGATATTCAACGGTTCGGCGTCGCGCTCGAAAGGCGCGGACGCTTCGGTCTCCGTTCAGCTTCGCGAGGGAACGCGCGTCTGCACGATTCGGCGCAAGGTGTCTTTCGACGCCGGAGCGGTCGTCACGGTCGACGGAAACCGCGTGACATTGGCGGAACTGGACGAGACGAAGCGGATATGGCAGTTGGGCGGGGACAAGTTCGCCTTCATAGGACAGGGCGAGGTGGCCGAGGTCATCCAGCAGCGCCCGCAGGCGCGGAGAATCCTTCTCGAATCGCTCTTCGGCATAGATTCCTACCGCAAGCGCAGAGAGGACGCGTCGTCGCGCCTGGCGGAAGCTAACGAGGAATATCTGAGGCTCAGGACTTTTTCGGCCGAGCTGAAAGCGAGATTCGACAGCATAGCTCCGGAGGTGGCGCGCGCGCGCGCCGCGCGCGAATTGGCCGACGCGCTCGACGAATACAGGCGTCTTTATTACTGGGCGCGCAGGGCTTCCAACGAAGCCGCGGCGGCCGTCAACGAGACGGAGCGCGCCCTTCTGGAGGAACGCTCGAAAACGCGCGAAGCCTGGCTCGCCGCCTGGGGGCGCAGCCTCGAAAAAATAGAGCGCGACGTCGCGGAACTGTCGAACTCGCGGCAAATTCAGATAAGGGAACTGGACGCCGCGAAGGATATCATGACCGGTTTCACGCGCACCGCCTACGGATACGGGACGTCTTTGGTGTCCGCCGCGCGGAGGAATTCGCATTTGACCGAGGAACTGTCGTCGCTCGCGGAAAAACTGGACGGGTTGAAACGCGAATCCGCCCGGCACAAGGATTCGGAGCTTGTCATACGGGAAGAACTTGAATCCGGCAAAAAATCGCTTGCCGAGGCGGAGGGCAGGCGCGCTCTCCTGGAAGACAGCCTTCGCGCGGAGCGCGAGCATACCGAGCGTTTGAACCGCGAAAGAGGAGAGGTCGAAGGCGAGATGGCGGCGCTCTCGGGGCGCATGAAATCGCTGGGAACTTCTCTCGCCGAGGCGGATTCGCGCGGGAAAAAATCGGCCCCCGGAGGCGACCCGCTCAAGGCGGTAAAAGCCGAAATGGAGGCCCTCGAAAAAAAACACTCGGAACTGCTGGCGAGCCAGGACGAAGCGGCTTCGCGGCACCGCGACCTGTTCGCGAAACTGCAGGCCGCGTCGAGCGACCTTCAGCGAAACAGGCGCGAACTGCTGAAGATGAAGAGCCGCCTCGAAGAACTTCAGGAGCGCGCCGCCGCGGAGATTTATCCCCGCCCGGTGCAGCACATACTGTCGGCGGCCAGGCTCGGGAAAATCAAGGCCAATCTGAGGGCCGTGATCGACGCGTTTTCCTGCCCGCCGGAACTCGCGGTCGCGTTGGAGGCGTTTCTTGGCGGACGCCAGTTCATGATACTGACCGATTCGATCGGCGAGGCCGGAATCTGCATCGACATCCTCAAGAAAAACCAGCTCGGGCGCGCCACGTTCCTTCCGCTGGAACGCAGCAGGCCAAGAACGCGCGCGTACGGCGCGGCGCCCGCGAAAAAAATAGTGGGATGGGTCATGGATCTGGTCAAATCCGAGGAACACTGGCGTCCGGCGCTCGAACACATAATGGGGGACCTGCTGATCGCGGAAGATTACGAAACCGGCGCGGAACTCGTCCGCAACGGTTTCAGGCTGCCTGTCGCCACTCTCGACGGCGACGTGTTCCAGCCGGGGGGGACGATATCGGGCGGCCGCGCCGCGAAATCGGGCAAATCGATGGAGATGATGAGCGCCATAGCGACCCTGGAAAAAGACGCGGAAGCGGCCGAAAAACTGGTGGAATCGCTCTCGGCCGACTACGCGAGGCTGGAGAATGAGGAAGCCGCCGCTTCCGGCGCGAAGGACGCCGTATCGGCGGAGATAAGAGAGCTGTCCGCGCGCCGCAGCGCCTGCGACGAACGCAGGGAAACGATAACCAGGGAGCGCGCGCGCGCGAAAAACGAGCGCGAATCCACCCTCGCGTCGCTCCGCGAATGCGGGAAGGCTTATCTCGCCCTGACCGAGCGAAAAAAGTCGCTGGCGGAGCAGACGGCGGCCGTATCCCATATCGAGGCCGACATGAGCCTGATCAAGGAGATAGAAAGCCTCAAGGGTAAAGTGGCGATATCGGAGGAGAAAACGCGTTCCGGCTTCGTGATGTCCGAGAGGGTGGCCGCGGAGACGCGCGCGGTGATGAAATCGATATCGGAGATGGAATCGGAGCGCTCAACGTGCGACAGCGATATGATGAACGCGCGAAGCGCGCTCTTCGCGCTCGCCAGGCGCTACGCCGAGGCATCCCGCGCGAGACGCCGCGCCGCGACCGGCATGGATGATTTCAAGGAACGGTACGACGCGATAGCTAAGCGCCGCGAGAGAGGGACAACGCGCATAGAAACCGCCCGCGCCGCGGCCCGTACCGCGGCGGAGGCGCTCTCGGGCGCGAACGTGAAGGCGATCGAACTGTCGAAGGAGCGGGACGAGATAATCCAGACGTGGGAGGAGCAATACCCGTATCCAGGCCCGGAGACGGTGAAGCTGGAAAATCCTGACGAAATCCGGCGCAGCATCAGGGAGTGCGACCGGAGCCTCAAGACCATGTGAGACGTCGACATGGGAGTACTCTCGGAGGAACGCAGCCTCAAGGAACGCTTGGCGTTTCTAGGCGAACAGCTCGACGACGTCGGCGGCGGCATGAAGGAGCTGGAACGCCTGATAACCGACGCCGACGAACAGGCGAGGAGCATTTTCACCAATGCCCTCGTCGAGATCGACAAAAAATTCAACGATTTGTTCCAGCGGCTCTTCGTCGGAGGCGACGCCAGGCTGGAAATGGTCGAGGGCGAATCCCTCTGGGACAGCGGCGTGGATCTGATAGCGCGCCCGCCGGGGAAACACCCCGCCAGCATAAACCAGCTTTCCGGCGGGGAACAGTCGCTTTCCGCGATAGCGCTCCTTTTCGCGTCGCTGGAAGTGGCCTCCTGTCCCATAGCCGTTCTTGACGAGGTCGACGCGGCTCTCGACGAGGTGAACCTGAGACGCTTTTCCGAACTGGCGCGCGACGCCTCGAAGGAGCGTCAGATACTGGTGATGACGCACCGACGCCTCACCATGGAGCGCGCCGACGCCCTCTGCGGCGTGACGCTGGACGAACCCGGCCTCTCGCAGATAATAGGCG
Organism: Synergistaceae bacterium; assembly: GCA_031264605.1. Taxonomy (GTDB): domain Bacteria; phylum Synergistota; class Synergistia; order Synergistales; family Synergistaceae; genus JAIRKI01. Next base: position 14,679 of record JAISDQ010000146.1, read on the forward strand.
TCCGAGTCGAAGACTGGGCGTGATGAAGATCAGCAATCAAAACCTCGGGCTCCGCCCGACCCTTGAACCACGGAGTGGTTCGAGGGCATACCCGGCAGGGAGCACGTTCCCTGCACCCTCATTGTTATATAAAGGGGTCAAGGGGCGGGCCCCTTGCCAGGTTTGGGGCGGAGCCCCAAGGTTTTTAAGTTGAATTTTTGTAGTCGTTTAAGGGGGTTTAAAAAATGAACGGGGATATTTTTAAACCGGCGGATATATTGCTGCCGAACGTCGATGATATGCGCGCCTGGAGCGTTATCGCGTGCGATCAGTTTTCCTCGGACGTGGATTACTGGGATCGCGTCGCGGCTTACGTCGGCGGCGCGCCCTCGACGCTGCGGATGATACTTCCCGAAGCGCGCCTGGGCGAGCGCGCCCACGAGGATTTCGCGCGGGAGATATCGCTTGCGATGCAAAGCTACCTCGAAAAAGGAATTTTTCGCGAATACGGGAACTCGCTTGTGTACGTGGAACGCAAACTTTCAAACGGACGCGTGAGACGCGGGCTTGTCGGCGCGATAGACCTCGAAAGTTACGATT
>JAISDQ010000006.1 GCA_031264605.1 Synergistaceae bacterium
GGTCGGATAATGGGAGGTGCGTTGGCTGAGAAGTTTCTTCGGTACCGTATTCGGCGTTTATCTGGTGATCAACGGCTACATGTTTATAAGGCTTTATCTAACGCTGTCCGGGTTTACGGTATTGCGCGCCGCGGCGTGTCTGACGCTCGCGCTGTTTGCCGTCAGCTTTCCCGCGGCCCGTCTGCTCGCCGGCAGAATCCCTCAGGCGCTTGTCGGCGCGGCGTCGTTCATGAGCGCGCTTTACCTTTCGCCGATGATATACGCGTTTCTGCTGACGCTCGCGGCGGACATCCTCCGGCTCATCAACAACGTGATCGCCATTACCAGGCTGCCTCCTCCGTATTCCGCGAAAACGCGGCTGTGCGTCGCCGCGTTTATCTTCGCCGCCAGTATCGTTATCACGCTGGCCGGAGCGTGGAATGCCAACAACCCGGTTATGGTGAAGCATCGAATACAACGCGATGATTTTTCAAATACAATGAGCGGCGATTTTTCTCTCAGGATAGCGTTGCTCTCGGATATTCATTTGGGACAGCTTACGGGGCCGAGATATCTCGGGAAACTGGTTTCGCTCGTCAACGACGCTTCGCCGGACATTGTATTGATACTCGGAGATACTATAGACGGCCCTGATTTTCTGCGCGACGAAGCCAGAAGAACGGCATCCGTGAATCTGTTGTCCTCGTTTAAATCCAAACTCGGAACTTGGGTCGTCATGGGCAACCACGACTATTACGCGGGGCACGCCGCCGTGGAAAATTTCTTCGCGGGCGCCGACGTGCGTCTTCTGATAGACGAGGCCGAGGCGGTGGACGGGAAATTTATCCTCGTTGGCCGCGACGACAGGGCTGGGGCGTATTACGGGCGCTCCCGGAAGAGCGTAAGCGATATAGTCTCCCCAATAATATCCGGCGACGAGCGCTATCCTTTGATCATAATGGACCATCAGCCCTTCGAACTAGGGGACGCCGCGGACAGCGGAGCCCTCCTTCAACTCTCGGGCCACACGCACCGCGGGCAATTATTTCCTCTCAATTTCTTTGTGGCGCGCATGTATGAGAAAAGCTACGGGCTCTACAAAAAAGAAAACACGCATTATTATATTTCGAGCGGGGCGGGCGTATGGGGTACGCCCGTGCGGACGGTCGGCCGCCCGGAGATCGTGATTATCGATCTGGGCGAAACAGCGGAGGATAATTGATATGATCGAGCGTGATAAACTCAGGCGGGCGGCGGGAATGGCGGATTCGGTGGTTCCGTCCGAAATTGCGGAAGGCTTTGGGATGATGACCGGGATAATTTCAGGCGCAAAAAACTCCGAAGATATAGAATTCGGTTTCCTCGACAACGCGCTTTTCCTGGCGCGAAAACACTCGTCACACAAAGCCCCCGAGATAAGGAACGCCGCGGCGGAAATGCTGGCCGCGATAGCGCGGTTGGGACCGCGGTGGCGGGAAGCGGCGGCGGAAACCATTGACGAAATCGCCATGCAGCCTTCGGAGAATGCGCGTTCCGTGGCTTCCCGCGCGCGAGAGGAAGCGGCGGTTTGAAGCCGGTGAAGCGCGTCGGAAACCTCGCCGCATGTTTGCTCCTGTCGGCCGCGATTCTTTTATTCACGCTCGTCATAGCGGCGCCGTCCTTTACGGCTTACGGGGACGGAGGGGCGATTGACGCCAAATTGGTGCCGATAGAGCGGATAGTGTCGCAGGGCCGGGTGAACAGGACTCCTTATTTCGCCTATATAGGCGTAAAGAGCGGCGACGTGGCCGATATATGGGTGCCCGCGGAATTGCTGTCCGATATGAAATGTCCCGTCAAATTATCGCCCGACAAGAGCTATTTCACCGGGCGCATAGAAAACCCTTCCGAAAAGCTCGGATTGCCCGTTTTGCAAACTCTGCTTCCGAACAAGGCCCCCACGATCGACATCGATTTTCGCGCGGTGAGCGACGACGGTAAATTTTACTTCAACATCAGCGGAATGGAGCCCGTGACTGGAATTACCGGCACGCTCACGGATTCGAGAAGGGTGATAGTTCCGCCGAAATCTGGGGATATATTGGTGGTAGGCACGCCTGAGCAGATGCCCGAGAAGGCCCGAATCCGCGTCGCCGATTTCACGCCGCCCGCCCTAGCGTCTCCTTTCAGCTTGATATGGGAACAGGTGGCCGACTTAAATCCCGATATTTCGACCGAGGACGCGCTTCCGACCGTTAAAATAGTTTCCCCCACATGGTTCGCCCTCACTGACGCCGACGGCACTGTCTCAAACAAAGCCGACTGGACGTATACTATCGGCGCGCACGCCAAAGGATACGGGGTGTGGGCGCTGGTTTCAAACGGTTTCAACAGGGACAGGACGAAGGCGTTTCTCTCCAAAGAATCGCTTCAGAATCAGTTTATCGCCAGGATGCTCGTCTACTCCAAACTGTACGGATTCGACGGGATCAACATTGACTTCGAAAACGTCGGCAACGATGACGCCGACGAGCTGACCGCTTTCGTCCGTAAGCTGGCCGCCGCCGCGCGCGAGAACGGGCTCGCCGTCACTATTGACCTTCCTGTGCCGACGACATGGAACAAGGCGTACGACAGGAGGGCTCTGTCCGAAGCGGTGGATTACGTGATAGTTATGGCGTACGACGAACACTGGGGTTCTTCGCCGCGCGCCGGTTCCACCGCCTCGCTCCCTTGGACGCAGCAGGGTGTGAAACGCACGCTGAACGATGTTCCCGCCGAAAAACTGTTGATGGGCGCGCCCTTTTACACGAGGGAGTGGGCCGAGACGAATACGGGAAAGGGAAAGGTCTCGGTTCGCGCCAGAACGATGGCGATGGTCTCGGTCGACGCGCGGCTCGCCGAAACGGGAGCGGCTCTCCAATGGCAGGGCGATAAAGGACAAAATTACTTCCAATACGTATCCGACGACAAGACATACAAAATTTGGGTAGAGGACGAGCGCTCCATCGCTCTCAGGATGTCCGTCTTAAACGAGTTCCGGCTGGCTGGCGCTGCGTTCTGGCGCAAAGGTTTCGAGAAACCAGAAATATGGCCGGTGATAGAGCGGGCGCTCGCGGGCGGGGACGAGTTGTTTGTTCATTCGCGCATGCGCGCGCGGCAAACGTGGAAAGCAATGAGGGAGTGCGCTTGCTGACGTTTGATCTCACGCGAAAACCGATACTGATAATACCGCCGTCAATGCTTGTTAAAAAGGAGGATGCCGGCAAGTGAAACACGAACGGACAGCGTGAAAAAAATCGCTGTCCGTTTTTTGGGTGCTTTGGCGTATTCTATACGTCGATTCCTTCTGTGCCGAAAGCGCATGATCCTTTAAAACAGCCGTAAAAATCCATTATATATTTTGGATTCGATGACGATTTTTGAGCGATATGAGTTATTTTTATCTCAACATGTGCTTGCCCAACAGGAAGCTCTTCCGGCAATCCCATGTCAATTCGCGGTCCGCGGTTCAACCCGTCAGAGGTTCATAGATGGGCTGGATATCACCAAAATGATGTGCGCAACACGAAGTTATAAACGAATAACAGGATAGTTACCATGGCTGTCGCTATAAAAGCGCACCTCAGATATCTCATCATCCGTCACCCTCTTTTTTTGGATTTCGCGCCGCTCATCGGACTAACAACGGCAGGATGAATATCGCCGCCGTCACCGGTATAACGGCGAACCACGGCAGGGAAGCATGTTCGTCCGTGCCGGCGCGCGTCTTGAGCGCCCTCAGATTTATGAATGCGCTGCGGAGTTTGAAAACATACGCCGACATGAAAATAGTAACGCAAACTAGGTACGCCAGTACGCTCCAGTTGCCGATGAAACGAATCAAGTTCACGTTCATGAACGCGTTAAAGAGAGGAAGGGCCGCTCTTCCAGTGTGGGAAGCGATAAAATCCACTATGGGGTTCGTAAATAGGGTTATTATCGGCGGTATCAGATAATTTATCAGCGCGAACGTTAAAAAACAGACTGCGAGACGCCTGCTGTTCTCGTTGGCTTTAGTGATAACGGCGTAAACGAGAATAGCTATGGGAGCGGCAACGTAAAGGAGCGGCACGAAGCGAAGCCTCAATATGAAATGGTACAATAAAAAAGTATTGGTTATTGGTTGGATGCCATTGAATGTAACATTCCCGAAAACTCTATCGTCGATAATCCCGCCCGCTATTTCGCCATGCCCCAGCAGGCGCAGCAGCGTGATGAAAAGAACGTATATAAAAAATGACTCCAGCGCGGAACGCGTTTCTTTCTCTATTTCCAGGTCTTTCCACGATTTCTGGGATTCCGGCAAATCGCTCATCTCATACATCTCCCCGTTAAATTTTTATTCTTGTGCGGAAAATTACGGCCCTGACGGAATATCGTCCTTCACGTCGCCTGAAATCGCCGATTTTATGAGGTCGTAAGAATCTTTGTTTCCCTTTTTCGCGTAGTCGAGAGCGGTTTTCCCGTCTTTGGAAAGGACGTTCGGGTCCGCGCCCGCTTTAAGCAAAAGTTCGACAATATCTGAATAGAAGCTACCGCGTCCGCGCGCGGCGGCTATCATCAACGCCGTAAGTCCGTCATTGTTTTGGGCGTTCACAGGCGCTCCGGCATCGAGCAATATTTTTAAGATATCCCTGTTCTTGATACGTCTGATTGCTTCAGTCAAAACAGTGTCTCCGTCTTTATCGGCGATATTTACGTCGGCTCCGGCATCGAGAAGCGTTTCATATGGCAGCGTGCTTCCTATGTTATCGCTGAGTAAGCGCATTAAAGCTGTCTCTCCGTTGTCGTTTTTAGCGTTGACGTCGACGCCGGCGTCCAGAAGCAAACGCACCACCTCCTTGAATTTAGAGTTGGAAGTACCTAGAGGGCGATATTCTATATTTATGTTCGCTGCCCAAATCAACGCTGTCCTACCTTCTTTATCGCGCGCTTGCGCGTCCGTCCCGGCTTCCAGCAGTATTCTTACCATTTCGAGATTTTGGCATCGGGCCGCGAGCATTAACGGAGTCCATTGATCTTTGGAAAACGCGTTCACGTCCGCCCCGGCTTTTATCATCGATATTGCTATTTCGCCGTCCATGACGGTTGCTGGATACGATGAAGTCTGCATCAAAGGCGTTATACCGTTTTCGCCCGGCATATTCACATCGGCGCCGTTTTCCATCAATATTTTAACGACGTCGCCCCGTTGTTCTTGTTTAAAACCCTTGTCGAGTGCTTTCAATAAAACCGTATCGCCTATATTATCGCGATCGTTTACGTTCGCTCCGGCTTCAAGCAATATCTTTGTACACACCGCGGGATTTTTGGAACGTTTTACCGTTTTGGCCAGAGCGGTTTCCCCTTCGGAATCCTTTGCGTTCACGTCAGCACCGGCCGCTATCAGAGACGTTACAAGTTCCGCAGAGCCTCTCTGAGAAGCAACGGCTCCGATCATTAAAGGAGTCATTCCCTTGTTATCACTTATATTGACGTCGGCTCCATTTTCTATGAGAAGGTTGATTATTTCAGGATTTTCTTTCCTAATGGCGGCCGCTAACGCGGTGGAACCATTTTTATCTTTTGCGTTGATGTCGATATTTTTTTGGAGTAGCACGCTTACCGAGGTCGTATTTGATCCATCAACCGCGCGTATTAGCGCTGTCCGGCCTTCAGAGTCCACTGAAGAAATATCGGCGCCATTATCGAGCAGGAGTTCTATTACTTTGGGATTTTTATTACCACGAGCAGATATTAAAAGTGGAGCTGATTCGTTGGCAAGCTTTTGGTTCAAGTCAGTTCCTTTTTTTATGGCTTCCTCAATTTCCTGAACCGTTCCAGATGTAAAAAGCTTAATCAGCGGCATTTCCGTTTGTACTTTAGCCCGCGCTTTAGAAATTTGGAAATATGCGTTGGAAACCCTTTTCAAACTGTCCAAATGACCGAGCTTCACGCCGAATACTATCATAACCGCACACACCGCTATCGCGGCTATATAAAATATTCTCGCTTTCACGGACTGACGCCTCCCTTGTGAAAAAATCCCTTTCACGACCGCGCATTGCCGCACCGCGTTTTCTGTTTTTACCGGATTGCCTGACCTTATTATATCACTGATAAAGTCGAGGACGGCCGTTTTTTATCCGAATATTCGATGATCTCCTCTTTGCCGGCCCTCGCACGCTCGCGCGCCCTGCGGCGGCGCTGTTTTCACGTCCGGCTTTTCGAGGTGATATAATGGCGCCTGTCGCGGAACATTGCGAGAGACAGTTCGGGGGGTATTTTCATGTGGAAAGAGGATTATCGTCTGGAAGTCGATACGATTGACGGCCAGCATCAGCAGCTTTTCAAAATGGTCGACAATCTTCTGCAAGTGATAGACGACAGCGCGCATGGGGATTATAAAAAAGAGTGCGCCGACGCCGTGAGCTTTCTGTACGATTACACGGTGAAGCACTTCCAGTTCGAGGAGGCGTACCAGGCGTCCATCGGCTACGCGGATATAGACGCGCACAAACTGCAGCATAAGAGATTCGTGATGACCGTCGACAATTTCGCCAAGAGGATGGTCGAATCGGGCTATGACATGAAAGTCGTGAAAGCGTTTTCGGGCTCTCTGGTCGCGTGGCTGAATTATCACGTCGCCGAAACCGACCAGAAAATAGTCGGCAAAAAATCGCATAACGTCAACGAGTCCATTATGACCTGTCTGGAGAGCTTCCTGTCCAGCTCGCTCAGCGTGGTCGAGACCATGGCCGGGGTGAAGCGGGACGAGATCAAAAAAACGATACCCCCGAAAAGGGATTTCAACGGGGACATATCGTTTTCGATAAAACTTATCGGAGACCTCTCCGGCAGGGCGATATTCGC
>JAISDQ010000054.1 GCA_031264605.1 Synergistaceae bacterium
TTCATTGACACATGAACGCCCGTGATGATAATATCTCCTGTGTTAAACGTTTATTACGGGTATTTTGGGGAGCGGGCTGTCATGGATAAACGCACGACTCTGAAAGACATCGCCAAACGCGCGGGGGTTTCCGCCGTCACAGTCCACAAGGTACTTTACTCCAAAGAAGGCGTCAGCGACGACACGAGGAAAAAAATCCTGGGCATCGCGGGCGATATGGAATACTCGGTCAATATGGCCGCATCTTCGCTCAAGCGCAAGGCAATCAGAATAGCGGCCGTCTTCCGCGGAAAATATGAACCGCGCAATTTCTTCTTCCACAAGATATGGGAGGGCGTCGACAGGGCCGAGCGCCGCCTGAGCGATTACCGCTTCAGGATAACGCGCATAGAGTGCGAGGACAACTGGGAGAGCCAGGACGCCATACTCCGCGGGTTGGCGCAAAAAAGCGACGTCGACGGCGTGATCCTCCACTGTTGGGACGAGAAAAAGCTCGAAGACGCCATAGATAATCTGTTCGAGACGGGCATACCTGTGGTGACCGTGAACTCGGACGCCCCAGCGTCAAAACGCGTCGCCTGCGTGAGTGCCCCGAACGAAAGAGTTGGCCGGCTCGCGGCCGAGGTATTGGGTTATATAATGCCCGAAGGACGCGCGTTGCTGGCCGGCGGCATCGAGCCGGCCGAAAATCTCGCCGCCAACAGGAGAGGTTTTTCCTCATACATGAGAAGCGTTCATCCTTCCACTGAAATCACCGAAATATACAATTACCACACGAGCCTCCATCAATTTACGGACAGCCTGCGAAAAGCCCTCACGGAAACGGACGGCGTAACGGGAATTTACGCCATAACCGCCCGCGACACGTACAATACATGCAAGACGCTCGCGGAGCTTGGCCTGTCGAACCGCGTCAGGATAGTGGGGAGCGACGTTTTCGAGGAGATGAAACCCTTTTTCGATGACGGAACGCTGGACGCGTCGATCTGGAAGGATCAGCAGTCACAGGCGGAACGGGCGGTAATAGCCCTGCACCAATATCTCTCCGGGCAGCCGATAAAAGTCGAACCGATCAGGCTTGGCGTCATAATGAAAAACAATTTCGACGATTACCTCTAAAATAAGGAAAGGAGAAGGGAACATGTCAAAAAAATACGTTACGTTCGGCGAACTGATGCTGCGCCTGTCGCCCGCCGGTCACGAGGTTCTTTTCCAGACGCCCCGGCTGGAAGCCACTTTCGGAGGGGCGGAGAGCAACGTGGCGGTATCACTCGCAAACTACGGTGAGAACGTGGAGTTCGTCACGGCGCTCCCCCAAAACCCCATAGCCGACGCCGCCGTAAGAGAACTGAGAGCGTTCGGCGTCGGGACGTCGCACATCCTGCGAAAGGGCGAACGCATGGGGGTTTACTTTACGGAAACGGGCGCGTCGATGCGGCAGTCGAAGGTCATTTACGACCGCGCGCATTCGTCGATATCCGAGGTATCGGCCGCGGAGTTCAAATGGGATGATATCTTCAAAGGCGTTCACTGGTTTCACACGACCGGCATCACGCCCGCGCTGTCGCGAAGCGCCGCGGAGGCCGCGCTGGAAGCGATGAAGGCCGCCCGCGCGAACGGGGTAAAAATATCGTGTGACCTCAACTACAGAAAAAAACTGTGGAAATGGGGGCGTTCGCCCGAAGAAGTCATGCCGGAACTGGCGTCACAGGTCGACGTGCTGATAGCCAACGAGGAGGACTGCCAGAAATGCCTCGGGATAGAACTCGACGTCGACGTCACCAAGGGTTCGATCGATACGTCGAAATACCGTGAACTCGCCCGGCTCGTCATGGCGCGTTTTCCCAACGTAGCGCATTTCGCGGTGAGCCTCAGGGAAAGCGTCAGCGCCGACTGGAACAATTGGTCAGTCGTAATGGCCGTGAAGGATGGATTCTACACGAGCAAAAAATACGAGATACGCGACATCATCGACCGCATAGGTGGAGGCGACGCGTTCGGCGCCGGGCTGATATGGGGTATAAACAATCTCGGCGGCCCGCAGGAAACCGTCGAGTTCGCCGCGGCCGCGTCGGCTCTGAAACATACTGTATTCGGCGATTACAACCGAATCTCGCTTGAAGACGTAAAAAACCTTGCCGCGGGGGATGCTTCGGGCAGGGTGCAAAGATAGGAGAGTGCGAAAATGGAAGACACGCTTAAAAAACTGGGCGACATAGGCCTAATACCGGTCATCAAGCTCGAATCACCCGACCAGGCTCTGCCTCTGGGTAAAGCGCTTTTAGCCGGCAATCTGCCCGTCGCGGAAGTGACGTTCCGTACCGACGCCGCCAAAGAATCGATCAGGATACTGTCGAAGGAACTGCCGGAACTGATACTTGGCGCGGGTACCGTCCTCACCACGGGTCAGGTCGATACGGCGGTCGCCGCCGGAGCGCGCTATATCGTGTCGCCCGGATTCAATCCCAAAGTCGTTGAATACTGCCTCAAAAAAGGCGTGCCCGTAACGCCGGGCGTCACCACGCCTTCACAGATAGAACAGGCTCTCGAATACGGGCTCGAGGTGCTGAAGTTCTTTCCCGCCGAAAACGCGGGAGGGACCGGAATGCTGAAGGCCTTTGCCGGACCTTACGGAGATAAGGTCTCCTTCATTCCAACCGGAGGAATAAACGAAAAAAACGTGACCGAGTATCTGGCCCTCCCGAACGTCCACGCCGTCGGAGGCAGTTGGATGGTCCCAG
>JAISDQ010000064.1 GCA_031264605.1 Synergistaceae bacterium
TGTTTCATATGGCAGAGTTCGTGCACTACGATATATTCGGCCACGTCGGGAGAGAGCATCGGGAGGCGCAGATTGAGCGATATCCGGCCGTTCGACGAACAGGAACCCCAGCGCGTCCGCATGTGTTTCACGGTAACCGCCCTGGGGCGCACTATCAATCTTTTCGACCAGAGCGGGACTAGGGAGCGCGCTATTTTTTCGGTCTCGGCGGCGTACCAGTACGTTATGAAACGTTTCAGGTCATGGGTCTCTCCATATACTACCAGCCTGCCGTCGGAGATACGGGCGCGTTCCGCCGGCGAGCGTTCGGCTACGCGGACGAGCGTGAGGCGCGCGCCCCTGTATAAGAATATTTCCCCTTCGGAATACGTTTTTGCGTATGCCGGCCCGGCTTGGCTGCGCGGCACTTTTTCAACCGAGCGTTTGGGCCATAGCGCGCGCCGCCCAGATGCCGGAGGCCGAAGCCTGGACGACTCCTCTCGTGACGCCGGCCCCGTCCCCGGCGGCCCAAAGCCCCCTGATTCTCGTGGAGAGGTTCGAGTCCAGTTCCGGCTTGAGGCTGTAAAATTTGACCTCTACGCCGTAAAGAAGGGTATTGGTGCTGTTTATTCCCGGGATAATGTTGTCGAGCGCCTCTATCATCTCCATTATGCCGGTCAGGTGGCGGTAGGGCAGGACGAGCGACAGATCGCCCGGTTCCGCGGCGGCGAGCGTCGGACGCACGATGCTGCGCGCGAGCCTCGCCGCCGTTGAGCGCCTGCCTTTTTTGAGGTCGCCGAGCCGCTGAATCATCACGCCGCCCGTCAGCATATTGGCGAGCCTCGCTATGTGGCTGCCGTATCCCGTCGGGTCTTTGAACGGGCTCGAGAATTTTTTCGACACCAGTATGGCGAAGTTGGTATTCTCGGTCATGTGGGCCGGATCCTCGTTGGAATGTCCGTTCACCGTTAGGATGGACTGGCGCGACTGATACTCCGTCGTAACCTCGCCGTAAGGGCACATGCAGAAAGTGCGCGCCCTGTCGTCGAACGTCGGCGTGTCGAGTATCGCCTTTATCTCGTAGAATTGGTCCGTTATCTCCTTGACCCATGCCGCCGGAACCTCCACCCTCACCCCCACGTCCACCGGGAGCGAGGCGATTCCGAGACCGAGTTTTTTGACGGTTTCTTCCATCCACGGCGATCCCTCGCGTCCGGGAGCAAGCAGCACCGCGCGCGCTTCTATCTCCGTTCCGTCCGCCGTTTTAACGCCCTTTACGGTATCGTTCTCGACTGACACTTCGTTCACTGTGACGCCCATGCGCACGTCGCAGATTTCTTTCGCTTCATGGTACATGCGCGCGAGGACGTCTTTCGAGCGGTCCGTACCCATGTGGCGTATGGTCGCGGGCATCACGGCCAGCCCCGCCCTGCGGGCTTTGTCGATGATCCGGGACGCGGCTTCCCCGGCCGGCTTGAAGACGCGCTCGGGTGCTCCGTTGCTCACATATACCTCGTCGACTTCGGAGATGAGTTCGATGAGGTTTTCCCTGCCGCAATACTCCGCCATGTTCCCGCCGAAATCCGGGGTGAGCGTCAGCTTGCCGTCGCTGAACGCGCCCGCGCCCCCCCATCCGCAGACGATGTTGCACGGAGAGCAGTGGACGCACTCGCGCGCGCCGAGTTTCATGGGGCATATCCTTTTGTCTATGCCGCGCCCCTTGTCCAGGACGAGGACCTCTTTTCCGCGGCGCGCCAGCTCCCTTGCCGCGAAAAGTCCCGCCGGGCCCGAGCCGATTATTACGGCGTCAAATTTTTCTTTCATTGGCTTAATATCTCCTATTATCTCTCATTGCGGCCGATTGGCGTCAAGACGCATTATACACGATTTGAAGATCGTGGTAGTATATGATGGTATGCGCGAATTTAGGAGGGATCGAACCATGAAATTCGAGATCGTCAAATCCGGGTCGAGGATAGGCCGCAGAAACGTTCTTGGCGTGGCGCTTTACGAAAATTTTATCCCCGAGGACCTGGCGCCTCTGCCTTCCAGCATTGCGCTGCTGGTGGAAATGCATATACCCAGGGAAAATTTCAGAGCCAAGCGGGGGAGTCTTCTGATAGTGCCTCTCGCCAACGGGGAAACGCAGTGCGTCGCGCTGGCTGGCCTGGGACAGCGCGAACAGGTCAGCACCGACGATTATCGCGTCGCGGCGTTCAATATCGTGAGAACCGCCGCATCGAGAGGCGCTTCGAGCGTGTCGATGGCCATTCCCGAAGCATCTAAACGGCTGGTATCGCGCGCGATAGGAGAAGGAGCGGCGCTTGCCGGTTACAGGTTCGACAAATACCGCGCCTCTGACGAGGACGACCGTTTCGCCCCGCCCGAGACGGCGGTAGTTCTTGGCGGCGACTCGAAAGGCCTGTCCGAGGGCTTTACGATAGGGGAGTGCCAGTGCTACGCGAGGGATTTGGCCAACGAGCCCGGCAATGTCGTCAACCCAGCGGTGCTGGCCAGAATATCCAACGACCTCGCCTTGGAGAAAGGGCTCAAGATAAAGGTGTTCGACGAATCGGAACTAGCCGCGAAGGGAATGAACGCGCTTCTGTCGGTCGGCAAGGGTTCCGCCTCGCCTCCGCGCCTGATTCACCTCGAATACGCCCCAAAATCGCCCGCCGCGGCGGTCGCGCTCGTGGGGAAGGGTATCACTTTCGACAGCGGAGGGCTCGACATAAAGCCGGCCGATTCGATGCTCACCATGAAGGGCGATAAAACCGGGGCCTGTGTGGCGCTTGGCGCTATCAAAGCCGCTTCGGAGCTGAAATTGCCCGTATCGGTACACGCGATAATCGGCGCAGCCGAAAATATGCCCGGCGGCAATTCGTACCGTCCCGACGACATCATAAGGGCCTATAACGGCAAGACGATAGAGATAAACAATACCGACGCGGAGGGCCGCGTGACTCTGGCCGACGCGCTCGCGTACGCGTGCGGGCTGAAACCCGATAACGTCATAGACATAGCGACGCTCACCGGCGCTTGCGCGGTCGCTCTCGGCGACACCACGGCCGGGCTTTTCACGAACGACGACAAATTCGGCGGCGAGTTTTTGGCGGCGGCCGCCACGAGCGGCGAGCGGTTTTGGAAACTTCCTATGGACGACGAAAACCTGCGGAAGAAAATAAAATCCCCCGTCGCCGACGTGGTGAACGCGGGAGGGCGTTACGGCGGGGCGATAACGGCCGCGATGTTCCTCGAAAATTTCGTCGAAAAGGGGCGTCCGTGGATACATCTCGATATAGCGGCTACGGATTTCGTCAAGGAACCCTACTCGTATTACGTCAAGGGGGCCACAGCCTACGGATTACGGGGTATCGCGGCGTGGCTGCTCGATCTGGCGGACAAATGAGGGTTGTATTGCCCGTCGCGCCGGAGCCTGTCGATATATATCCGCTCCTCTGAACCGGACCGATCCCATGCCCGCCTGACGCGGCGGCAATTGGCGGTCGGCCGGCTTTGGAGAATTCAGTTTTCGGCCTGTCAGCGGTTTATGTCATGGACATCGGCAGCAGGTCGGACATTTCTTTGAGTTCGACGTCGAGGGCGCGTTTTATGAAAAGGCCCTCCGAACAGAGGTCGAGCACGCGCTGGGTTCCGTTTTCCTTCAGCGTCACTTTGGGTTGCAACAGGTTGCCGGCCGTTATCGCGGCGACGCGCGCGACGCGTCCGTCCGACAGTTCCACTATCGCGCCCGGCGGGTATATACCCATCCCGGCCAGGAAAATTTTGCATATATCCGGGTCGAATTCCGTCTCGTTCGCGCTCATTATGAAATTGAACGACATCTTGCTCGAAACCGCGTCCTTGTAAACTCTCGGCGACGTCATGGCGTCGAATGTGTCGGCCACGGCGAGTATTCGGGCCAGGATCGGTATCTGCGTTCCCACGAGCCCCCTGTGATAGCCGGAACCGTCGTATCTTTCGTGGTGAGAGGCTATGCCTTCGAGGATATCCTTGTCGTCCACCTTCGAGAGCTTGCAGATGGAAACGCTTTCCCTGACGTGATTTCTCATTATGACCATTTCCTCGGGGGTGAGCTTTCCCGCCTTTTGCAGAATCGCGTTCGGGACGGTCGTCTTGCCTATGTCGAACAGCAGTCCGGCCAGAACCGCTTTTTCGACCATCTGCGGCGCGATTTTGCCCGTCTCGGACAATTTTTTGGAGATATACCCCGAGAGCATCGACACGTTGAGGGCGTGATCTCTCGAATACGAATCGAGGCTGCTCTCCACCATGGAAAGCGCTATCTGCGACGTCTTGGCTACCTCGGACGAGATATCCCGCCCCAGATCGTTCACCACTTCGACCGGTATGCTGAACTTCTCCTCCAAAGACGCCTGCGCGAAAATATCGTCTATCACGGTCTGGGCGCGCCTCGTCACCTCGTTGTCGACGATCGTCACGGACGGGTCCAGTTCCTTGAGACGCGCCATCATCGCGGCGTCGTCGATTTCGTTCGGCACCGCTATTTCGACTTTTCTCATTCCCATGCGGTCGAGGGTTTCTATCAGTTTGCCCGGTTTTTCGAGCCCTTCCGTTATTTTGCCTATCGGCACCTTGCTGGGAATGAGCACCGACGCGCCCGTCGCCGACATTATGTCGTGGACGAGATACGCGTCCGGATTGTCGAGCAGCTGCCCGATGTCTATTTTTTTCTTGTATGAAGAACTCGCCTTCACCTGGATTCCCCCTTCGGATACGGAAGCAACAGGATAAAGTATACCCCAATTCGCCGCGCAGTTCCATATCCGCGTATTATAATATTCTCGCGGAAGCGGCAACGCGGCGGGGGTTTTGTTGTATAATCCGTCGCGGTACCGTATCAAATTTAACAAGGAGTGGCGCATGGACGGCAGGCTGGTCGGGATAGCCCGCGAACTCATAAAAATATACGGCGGCTCTCTGCTCGAGGATCCGGACCGCCTGGGGCAACTGCTCGAAGACCGGTGCGGAGACGCCCGCAGGGAGATATTTCTGCTGTCGTTCGCCCTGAGGGCCGTATTCAAAGGCGGAGTCATTCCGTCCGCCGACGAATTCGCGGCCCGCGCCGAAAAGACCGAGGAGACGCTCCGGAACAATCTCGGTTTTTCGAAACCGGACGCGTCGTGGGCGGCGGAATCCATTCGCGAACTCCTCGAGGCCTGCGCCGAAGAGGGCGCGGCGGATACGCGTCTCGAGGCGCACAGGGGTTTTCTGCAAAATATAGGGCGCGTGATGGCGAAACGGCCGCGCACGGCGCTTTTTCGGAAAAAAACCCTGCGCAACGGATTGCTGCTGCTTTTCATCATCGCGCTGTTTTTGGGGCTTTTCGTGAGGATAACCGAATCCAGGTATACGGTACAGAATGAACACAACCTACTCTTCCTGGCGCACCTTTCGGGCCCGGACGCGGCGTTCGGGCACGTCCGCCTCAAGGCCGCCCAGCTCGCCGCCGACCCGCGGAACGCCTCCGGCGGCGTGAAAGGGCGTCCCATAAGGATAAGGCCCTACGATATACCAGTTTTGCCTGAAAAAGCGCTCGAACGCGCGAAGGAAGTACTGCGCGGCAGAGGCGAAGCGACTCCGGTCGCCATCATATCGGCTTGCGCCGACGACGTCAACGAGGCCATCGCCGGGCTCGCCGACAGCTTCGAGATACCGTTCGTGGTGACGGAATCGAGCCGGATGCGCGCCACCATGACGGGGCGGGACCTGCCGAGGCTTTACGTCTTCAGGCTGAACGGCGACAAT
>JAISDQ010000068.1 GCA_031264605.1 Synergistaceae bacterium
TAACGTCCCCGCGTCGGCAATGGCGGTTCGCGCCGCGGAAAAACTGTTCGAGACGACCGGAACGCCCAAAGACGAGATAGATTTTACAATAGTCGTCACGCAGTCCGGAGACTACAGAATGCCGGCCACCGCCTGCCTTGTGCAGGATCGCGCAGGTCTGCCGCAGTCGTCGGGAGCGATGGATATAAATCAGGGATGCGCGGGATATGTCTACGGATTGGCCGCGGCCAAAGCCCTGACCGAAAATGGAAGCGCCCGCAAAGTGCTGCTCATAACCGTTGAAAAAACGTCGTTTTTTCTTCACCCCGAGGATTCGACCCTGCGGCTGCTGCAAGGCGACGCGGCGGCGGCTACGCTGATCTCGCCCGACGGCGCCGCTGAGATTGGCGCGGCTGATTTCGGAACGGACGGTTCACGCTGTGACAATATCATAGTGCCGTACGGCGGCAGCGCTGAGGCGATGGAACGTGAAAACGGCGCTGACGCGCGATACGCTTATCCCGAATTCGTGAACATGAAGGGTATGGAGATTTTCAACTTCTCCGTAACGACGGCGCCGAAAACAATCATCGCGGCCCTCCAAAAGAACGGCCTGGAACTGAACGATATAGATTATTATCTCTTCCATCAGGCCAACAGCATGATCGTCGACGCCATAGGAACGTCGATGAAAATCCCGGCGGAGAAGATACCCATGAATATCGATCGCGTGGGAAATACGTCGAGCTGCAGTATTCCGCTGCTGCTCGACGAGCTTATGAGAGAGAAAAAACCCGCTTACGGTTCAAAAATATTGCTGTGCGGTTTTGGAGTAGGCTTGTCATGGGCCGCTACAGTACTGTCTATTCGTGAAGCTCGCCCATGATTTCGCCCACGTTTTGGAAACCGCGAACAACGTCGGGCTGTATAGCGCGCCCAAACTCCTTTTGAATCGCCGACATCATGAACAGCTTGCCTATGGAGTCCCAGTTATCCACTGATTTCAGCTCCGTCTCTTTTTTAAGCGTGCCTTCGTCGGTTCCTATGGTAACCTCTATGAAAGAAATTTTTTCCTCGTCAGTCACAGACAAGCTCCTCTCCACAATTCTCACGGCTCCAGCATGGGTTTTCGACAATAGAGCGGTTTGTCTCCGCGAATCGGTCTCTGTCGAGGGCTAGCGATAACAGAACAGCGTCGGTATTCACGAAATTAGCGTCCTCCTCTTTTGAGTACGAGATCACGCCGTCTTTTCGCCCGACCCTGAGATGAAACTCTTTTTCTATCGTAAACCCGGCGCTAAGCGAATTATCGACAACAATGACGTTGCTTTTGAAAACCTCTACCGTGCACTTTTCGCGCCCGAGGAGGAAAAAACCCATGGCCGCGCGTTCGATTCCGCCCCGCTGAAACAGATCACCGTTTCCGCGCTCCCATCTCATCGACCCGTCCAGGCAAAAAGTTCTGCCGTCTTCGTTCAGCGTAAACCCATCCTGCCCCATTATTTTACCTTCGAGCGTATCTACGAGAAACAGCATTTTACGGTCGTTCGCCAAGACGGACTCCCTCAGCCAGTTTCGTTTGTTCTCCGGGGTGGCTTCAAACTGAGACAGGAAATTTTCCCTGTACAGCGTCCGAAAACGGGCCATGGTCTCTATCAATGAGCTGTCGGCAAGGCAAAAAACGTCAAAACCTCTCAGATACCCGATGGCGTTCAGGTTTTCGTCCCGTATGGGGAACCTCATTCCCCTGCCGCCGGGTATTCCCTTCATTTTTCTGACGACCGCCGGGGCGTTTCCGCGAAACGTCACAGCTTTTCTCCCATGCGGCGCACGACAGCCTCGGCGCAGGCGCACGCCCCGCGTTTATTGACGAGCCCTCTCAACGTATCCCCGTCAGGAGAGAACTTCAGCGCTTCGCTTATCGACCCCATATTCACGTCAGGCCAGTCGCCTAAATTGTACGCGGCGCCGATTCCGCTCAGGATTTCGCCGAAGCCGCGCTGATTCGCGGCGGCAGTGAATACGGCGAGTTTTTTCCCCAATGCGAGGGCTTCATAGGCCGTGACGCTCGCGCTTGATATTATGAAACCGGCGCGCGCCAGCAGTGACGCGAAATTATCCGGCGCGGTCAACACTTCGGCGTTGCGTTTTTCGGATACCTCCCGCAGTACGCGCAGTTTTGCTTCCTCGGCGACAAAGGGCCCCAGCACGACGATGAGCCGTTTCATGCCGCCGCTCCACCAGCCCGATATATCCGCGGAACAGTTCAATACGTCGGAGGCCCCGGCGGTAAACAGCACATAATCGCCGTCTTTCGGGCGGAGCCGCCAATATTCCTCGCGCAATAAGGCGTAACGCGGCCCTGTCAGAAATTCGCAGTCTTCGTCGCCGTAAAGGTTCCGGCTCGCGCCTACGCCGTAATTTATCACGATATCCGCGAAGCGCTCCACTCCTCTGTCATGGAGATCGTCGACGACCGCGAGCGGCATCCTCTCCGAGGCGCGCGCGTAAAAATCGCCTCCGGGAATATAGCTGTCGACCACGGCAAAGTCCGCGCGGGGCCACGCGGAAAGAGACTCATCCGAAAACGGGTCGGAGAGATAAGAGGCGCCACTTATACCCAAAGCCGCGGCCTGCGGCCTCGCGGCCGCGTTCAATACCCAACGGGAATCGACGCCGAGCAGGCTCAGCGCGCGTGAGAGAGCGAAACACCTGGACAGATGTCCTCCTCCGATACCCGGCCCGGCATTGGTGACGAAAAGGGATTTCATGGCTGTATAAATTATTCCAGCATGTCCATGGTGATCCACGAATCCGCGGAGATATCCCTTGCGGCGCGCCTTCCGATTACCCAATCGATATATTTCGGCCTTATGCCGTGACCGGGCCGTTTGCTGACAAGCATGTCTTCGGTGATCGCGGCTCCTTTTTCTATGCCGCGCGCGGCGTGAATGCTGCGCCTCGCGTACCCGTAAGCTGTGCGCTCGTCCTCGGACGGCCCGCGTTTCATGCCGTCCCCCAGCGCCGATTCGACTTCCCTTGTCTGGCGGACCAATTCGCGAAGCTCATCTGGCTCTATGGCAAAAGAATGATCCGGCCCTTTCATCGAACGGTCCATGGTGAAGTGTTTTTCGATGACGCTCGCGCCAAGCGCCGCGGCGGCGACTGATATGTGGATGCCGGGCGTGTGATCGGACAAACCGACGGCGACGCCGAACGCGCGGCGCATCGTATCCATGGCGCGCAGGTTCATTATCGACGGGCGCGAGGGATAGCAGGACGCGCATTGCAGAAGCGTTATATCCTCGTTGCCGGCCTCGCGGCAGACGGCGACCGCGTCCTCTATTTCGCCCATATTGGCCAGCCCGGTCGCTATTATCATCGGCTTGCCCTTGGAAGCCGTTTTGCGGATCAACGGTATGTCGACGATCTCGAACGACGCTATCTTGAATAACCCCGACACGGCGTCGAGTTCGTCAACCGCCGCCAGATCGAACGGAGCGGCAAAAAACACGATCCCCTTCTCCCGGCAGTAAGCGCTCAGTTCCGGCAGCCACTCCCTCGGGGTAGCCACGGAATCTATGAGGCGGGTGACGTTGCTTCCGTCGTAGCCGAGCCCCGGGTCATCCTTCGACGAATAAAGCGTCGAGGCGCTGTATATCTGAAACTTGGCGGCGTCCGCGCCCGCGTCGGCCGCTATGTCGATCATCTCTTTCGCGAGCGAAAGAGAACGGTTGTGGTTGGAGCCTATCTCGGCGACGATAAAAGTATGCCGCGTCATGATTTCACCATGCCGCGACGCAGCCGTCCGTGCGCGGTTCCGTTGCCCCTGTCAGGACGCCGTGTTCAGAGCGGAATATCATCTCTCCCCTGCCGAACGTTATCGTGTCGCGGGCGGTTTTGACGTCGTGCCCTCGCTCGGCGAGCCCCAGGGCGATGTGATCGGGGACGCCGCTCTCCATTTCCACTCTTAGGCCGCCAGTCCACTGCCAGCGGGGGGCGTCCAACGCCTCCTGCGGATTCATTCCGAAGTCGACGAGGTTAGTGATAACCTGCAAATGTCCCTGCGGCTGCATGAAACCGCCCATCACTCCGAAAGGGCCTACCGCTTCCCCATCCTTTGTGAGAAATCCCGGGATGATGGTGTGGTACGGTTTTTTGCCCGCCTCCAGAAAGTTCGGCGATTCGGGGTCGAGGCTGAAATTGTTTCCCCTGTTATGCAACGCTATGCCGGTATGGGGAACGACGAGATACGAGCCGAAACCCATGTAGTTGCTCTGTATCATCGAAACCATGCAGCCGTCGCTGTCGGCCGCCGCGAGATACACCGTTCCTCCCGCGCCGGGGCGGCAGTCCTCTGGGTTCGCCGCGCGCTCCCCAATAAACGCCCGCATACTGTCCGCGTGAGCGCCGGACAGTAGTTCTCCCGCGTCAGCCGTCATGAACCGGGGGTCGGCCACTTTGCGCCTGCCCTCCGCGAACGCGAGCTTCATCGATTCTATCAGCCTGTGATAAGTCTCCAGATATTCCCGTGAGTCGGAAAACTCAAACCCCTTCGCGATGTTGAGCGCCATCAGCGCGACTATTCCCTGGCCGTTCGGCGGTATCTCCCAGACGTCGTAACCTCTGTAATTTACGGAAATCGGCTCGACCCACTCCGGGCGGAATTTCGCGAGGTCGCCTGGCGAGAGCCACGCTCCGCACTCCCCGGCAAACGCGCCTATAGCTTCCGCGAGGCGGCCCCTGTAAAATTCCTCCGCCCGGCTGTCGGCAATGGCCGCGAGCGTCCTGGCGTGATCGGGGGAACTCCAGATTTCTCCGGGGAAAGGAGCCCTGCCGTCGATACAGAACGTATCGGCCCAATGCCTGAATTCGTCTCCGCGGCACTCCTTCGCGTACCGTTTCACGGCGCTCGACCACATGCGGGCGACGGTCGGCGATACGGGACAGCCCCTCTCTGCGTATGAGATCGCGGGTTCCATGACCTCCGAGAGGGGCAGGCGGCCGAATTTCTCCGACAGAGCGGCCCACGCGCCCGGCGCTCCGGGAACCGTCACCGGATACCAGCCGACTTTTGGGAGCGCCTTCATGCCGGACGATATGAGAGAGCCGGCGTCCGCCGCCTCCGGCGAACATCCGCTCGCGTTGAGGCCGTGCAGTTTGCCGCCGTGCCAAACGAGGGCGAACGCGTCGCCGCCGATGCCGTTCGACGTGGGCTCCGCAACGGTAAGACACGCGGCGGCGGCGACAGCCGCGTCGACAGCATTGCCGCCGCGTTTCAGGATATCGAGCCCTGCTTGCGCGGCGAGCGGCGAGCCCGTCGCGACCATCCCGCGCACGCCGTAGACAAGGGTGCGCTGGGAGGGATATCTGTACTGGTTAGCGTCGAATTTCATGATTCACTCGCCTTTCTTCGGCAAAAACGCGGCCCGCGCGGTTCAGGAGCCGCGCGTAATTTTCCTCACGCCCTGGTTTTCGAGCCACGCGGCGGCCCTGTCGCCCAAGTCGCCCTGAAGTATTATCTTTTTTCCCTCCACAAACGAACCGCAGCCAAGATACTTGCGAAGGAGCCTCGCCGTTTCGCCGGCGCGCCGCGCGTCGGGTTCGGGGCGGAGTTCCACGGACGTAACGGTGCGCCCGCCACGTCCGGCGGTCTCCCGGCGTATTATCGCCGCCGTTATTTTCGCGGAACTCTCCGTCGCGCCCGCCGTTTCCTTCGTCTCCGGACGAGCCTGCCCGGAAGTTTCATCTTTGCCGCGGCCCAGAATATTGCCTATCGAAACGCCGATGCCGCTCCGGCTCCCAAGGGAAATATCCCCCTCGCTCCCCAGCCGCTTTTTATCCGCGCGGGCCATTCGTCTCACCCCCGTCAGGAAAATATTTTCCGCTTATTATAGCAACTGCCGCCGTCCGGGGCGTGATATAATTTTGGGGAAAATCTGATTTTGGTTCGCGCGTTTTCCGTGTGAGGTGGATTTATGTGAGAATAGCGGTTCTTTGCGGCGGCGTTTCCGCCGAGAGAGAGGTGTCCCTGCGATCCGGCGCGGCC
>JAISDQ010000090.1 GCA_031264605.1 Synergistaceae bacterium
TACTTGTCGCCGAGAAGGACTTTCGCCGCTCCGGCGTTCGCCATGCGGGACTTTTTGCCGAATACCGACTCAGCGGTGATGAGGGGAACAGACCAAATGATGATCGCGACAAAAGTCGCGATGATGAAAGTGCCGCCGCCCATACTGGCCACTTCGCGCGGGAATCTCCAAATATTGCCCGTGCCGACCGCCATGCCCAAAACCGTGCACAAAAGTCCCCATCTGCTGGTAAACTGCTCGCCGCCTTGTTTGATTTCAGCCATCATAAAACCTCCCTACTATCCAACGCTTAATTAAAAATAACGGAGTTTTGGCAAAAAACAACTGAAACGCACGCGGACCACGTAATAAAAATATCTTCCCCCGTGACCATCCCCTTTCATTTGATTGATTAAGATCATTTGATTAAGATGATACCAAGTTTCAAAAAGCTCTCGTGTCCTAATACAACCTTAAAATTAAAAGTAGATATTACCGTATATTATGCCCGTTGTCAATCATGAATAGTTTCATGTATCAAAAACCAGTTTATGAACCGGTTTATGCATATTAGTCGACATGGCTAAGAAAAAATTTCAAATAAAATTTCGCTTAACTTCTTTCTATATCCGACAGCGGGCAGATATCGAAAAATTTTCGCGCCGCGCGAAAATACATTTGGCTCCTTTTTTGTTTCCGTCAGACGGAATGAAGCCGTAAATCCGGCCGAAGCGCGGCAATCCTGAATCGGGAGGTTTTTTACGGTTGCATACCGCGGCTTGGGCTCCATATTCCCTATTGAAAAAGTAGACTTATCCTGTATCATTTTCCTCGCAAGAGGGGGCGGTAAGAATGAAGATATCCACAAAGGGACGCTACGCGCTGAGAGTGATGGTCGACCTGGCGTTGAACGACTCCGGGGATTTTATCCCGTTGAGGAACGTTTCCTCCCGTCAGGAGATAACGGTGAAATATCTCGAACAGATCATACCGCTTCTGAGCCGCGCGGGATACCTGAAAAGCTCGCGCGGCAAGGACGGCGGTTACCGTCTGGCGCGCCACCCCAAGGACTACACGGTGGGCGATATCCTCCGCAAGGTCGAGGGAGACCTTTCCCCCGTCGCCTGCATGGAGGACGAACCCAACAAATGCCCCAGAAACGCGTGGTGCCCCACGCTGCCGATGTGGCGCGGACTCAGCAAGGTCATCAACGATTACCTCGACGCGATAACGCTCGAAGACCTCGTGGACCAGAGCAGAAACCGGGCCGGACAGGATTATTCCATATAGCGCGCCGCTCGCTTCCTCGGGGCGTTTGAAAAAGTGCCCTGGGTCTTGACAAAAAAATTTTGGCCTATATAATTCCTATTAACCTGATATGTTATAAAGTATAAAAAGGAGAGGATGACAATGGCAAAAATTTACGAACAGTTCACCGATCTTGTGGGCGGCACTCCCCTGCTTCACCTGAAGAGGTACTCGGCGCTTCACAACGTGAGCGCGCGAATCCTCGCGAAACTCGAGTACTTCAACCCGGCGGGCAGCGTGAAGGACCGCATAGCGAAATCGATGATCGACGACGCCGAAAAAAGCGGCATTTTGAAGCCCGATTCGGTCATAATCGAGCCCACGAGCGGCAACACCGGCATTGGCCTCGCAGCGGTCGCGGCCTCGCGCGGCTATCGCGTGATACTGACCATGCCCGAGACGATGAGCGTAGAGCGCCGCAACCTGCTCAAAGCCTACGGCGCGGAACTGGTGCTCACCGAAGGGGCGAAGGGCATGAAAGGAGCCATCGCCAGGGCCGACGAACTCGCGAAGGAGACGCCGAACAGCTTCATCCCCGGACAATTCGTGAATCCGGCAAATCCCGCCGTGCACCGCGAGACCACCGGCCCCGAAATATGGGACGACACCGACGGAGCCGCGGATATTCTGATAAGCGGCGTAGGTACCGGCGGCACGCTCACCGGCGCGGGAGGCTATCTCAAATCCCGGAAGCCGTCTTTCAAGATCGTCGCCGTCGAGCCCGCCAATTCCCCGGTGCTCTCAAAGGGAACGCCCGGCGCCCACAAGATTCAGGGCATAGGCGCCGGCTTTGTCCCCGACGTGCTCGACACTGAACTGTACGACGAGATATTTCCGGTGAAGGACGAGGACGCGTTCGCCACGGGGCGCGAGATAGGAAAGTCCGAGGGAATACTCGTCGGCATATCGTCCGGCGCGGCGCTTTACGCCGGCACTCAGGTGGCGCTTCGCCCGGAGAACAGCGACAAGACGATAGTGGTCATCCTTCCGGACACTGGCGAACGCTATCTTTCTACGGTGATGTTCGCCGACTGACAAAGAAAAATTATTATAAGAGGGCGCCAGCCGTTTTGGGCGGAGCCCGGAATTTTGATTCCGCGGTTTGAGGGAAACGGCGGCGACGCTGAATTTCAACTCGGATCAATTCCGTAATTAATGATGGATAAATAAAGCGCCGGGTATGTTACTATGATGCCGGGCGTTTTATTTATCGTGCGCGAGGAGAGCTTGAAGTTGAACCGCAAAGTTATGGTAGCTATGAGCGGGGGAGTGGACAGTTCCGTGGCCGCGTTTCTCCTGCGGGAACAGGGATGGGATTGCGCCGGCGTTACGATGAAACTGTTCGATAACGAGGACGTCGGCATGGACAGGGAAGATTCGTGCTGTTCGGTTCATGATGTGGAAGACGCGCGAACCGCGGCGCACGGCATTGGAATTCCCCATTATGTTTTCAACCTGGCCCGCGAGTTCGAGGAGAACGTGGTCGAAAAATTCGTGAACGAATACTCCGCCGGCAGAACCCCTAACCCCTGCATCGACTGCAACCGGTACGTCAAATTCGACCGGCTTCTCGACAAGGCGCGGGCCGCGGGATATGACCGCATAGCCACCGGGCACTACGCCAGGGTCGACCGCTCGCGTTCCGGCAGGTTTCTCCTCCGCAAAGGAGTGGACGAATCCAAGGATCAGAGCTACGTCCTGTATTCCATGACGCAGAAGCAGCTCGAACTGACGCTTTTTCCCCTCGGAGGGCTGTTTAAACGAGAAGTCCGGGAGATAGCGCGGCAAGAAGGTTTGAGAACCGCCTCGAAACCGGAGAGCCAGGATATATGTTTCGTCCCGGACGGGGACTACGCCGATTTCATAGGGCGGCGCACCGGCAGCCCGCCCCGGGCCGGGGATTTCGTCGACAGGGAAGGCACGGTTATCGGAAGCCACGGCGGAGCCATACATTACACGATAGGACAGCGCAGGGGGCTCGGCATGGGATTCGGGGAACGGAAGTACGTCGTTGCGAAAGATATGGAGACAAATTCAGTGACGCTCGGCGACGAGGACGATTTGCTCGTGAAGACCATCTACGCCGACAACATAAACCTGATAGCCTCCGACCGCGTGGACGGGAAAATGACAATGTCCGTACGGACCAGATACAGGCAGAACGAGCGCACGGCCGTGGTATCGATGGCCGGGAGTGATATAATGAAAGTGGAATTTGAGGATCCGCAACAGGGGGTAGCCGCTGGGCAGGCTGTGGTGCTTTACGACGGCGACGTCGTATTTGGCGGCGGCACAGTGCAGGAAACGAGGACGGAATGAGCGGGATAATCGAAAAACTGGCCGGCACGGGCGATCTGACCGACGGCGAACTGGCGTCCCTGATCGGTACGGACGAGCATGACGGAGAGCTTTATAAAACGGCCGACGAGGCGCGCAGATCGGTATACGGAACCGACGTTTACATCCGCGGCCTGATAGAATTCACAAACTACTGCAAAAACAACTGTTATTACTGCGGAATAAGGCGCGGCAACGAAAAAGCTTCACGTTACCGCCTGACCGCCGGGCAGATATTCTCCTGCGCGGACACGGGCTACGAGTTGGGGTTCCGCACTTTCGTCCTGCAAGGCGGCGAGGACCCGCACTACACCGACGAAATGATATGCGAGATAGTCTCAGGAATAAAACGCCGGCACGCCGACTGCGCGGTGACTCTCTCGTTTGGGGAGAAATCCGAGGAGAGCTTCAGAGCGTACTGGAGCGCCGGCGCCGACCGGTACCTACTGAGGCACGAGACGGCGGATCCGGCCCACTATCGCATGTTGCATCCGGCGTCGATGAGCTTGGAAGACAGAAAGCAATGCCTGTGGAACCTGAAGAAAATCGGTTATCAGGTCGGTTCCGGCTTCATGGTCGGTTCCCCATATCAGACCGTTGCGAATATCATCGCCGATCTGCGGTTTCTCCAGGAACTGCGTCCCGCCATGATAGGAATAGGCCCGTATATTTCGCACAAGGACACGCCTTTCAGGGATTTCGCCAGCGGGACTGTCGAGCTGACCCTGCGTCTCGTGTCCGTACTGAGGCTGATGCACCCTTACGCGTTGATACCGGCGACAACCGCCCTCGGAACCATAGCGCCCGACGGGCGCGAACGCGGTTTGAAGGCGGGAGCCAACGTGGTGATGCCGAACCTGTCGCCGACGTCGGTGAGAAAATATTATCTCCTGTACGACAATAAAATATGCACCGGGGACGAAGCCGCCGAGTGCCGCCACTGCCTCGACGCGCGCGTCGCGCTCGCCGGTTACGGGATAGTGGTGGCGAGAGGCGACGTCAAAACCCGGGAAGCGAAGAAAGTGGCCGTCTGATATGGATATACACGAAAAACAAAAAAATCTGAAAGACTATCTCGCGGGCTTGGGCAGCGTCGCCGTGGCTTTTTCGGGCGGCGTCGATTCGACGTTTCTCCTCAAAACCGCTCACGACGTGTTGGGCGGCAAAGCGATAGCCGTGACCGCGCGTTCCTGCTCCTTCCCCGAGAGGGAGCTGCGCGAGGCGCGGGAGTTCTGCGAACGCGAGAAAATCGCGCACGTGATATGCGATTCAGAGGAACTGGAGATAGAAGGGTTTTCCAAAAATCCGGCCAACAGGTGCTATCTCTGCAAGAACGAGCTTTTCGGGAAAATTTGGGCCGCGGCGAAAGAACGGGGCATCGAAAACGTGGCCGAAGGCTCCAACATGGACGACAACGGCGATTACCGCCCCGGTTTGCAGGCCGTGGCCGAACATGGGGTAAAAAGCCCCCTCAGGCGCGCCGAACTGAACAAAGAGGAAATACGCGCCCTGTCGCGCGAATTGGGCCTGCCGACATGGAACAAACAGTCCTTCGCCTGCCTGGCGTCGCGTTTTCCCTACGGCGAAACAATAAACGAGGAAAAACT
>JAISDQ010000128.1 GCA_031264605.1 Synergistaceae bacterium
ATCACCTGGAAGCCGCTTTGACAGACAGGCAATTTATGGAGCGCGCGATGGAGTACATGATGCTCGTGAACAAATTCGAGGAGCAGGTGTTCGCTCTTTTCGCGCAGGGCAAGGTGCACGGCACCACGCATCTTGGCGTTGGAGAGGAAGGAACGTGCGTCGGAAGCGTATTCGCGCTTGAGGAACAGGATTACATATTCGCCACGCACAGGGGGCACGGGCAGGTAATATCGAAGGGCGCGCCGATCAAAAACGTCATGGCCGAGATACTGGCCAGGGAGGCGGGCGCCAATCATGGGCGCGGCGGTTCTATGCACATCGCCGACATAGGTGTGAAAGCGCTCTGTATCGACGGCGTCCTCGGGCAAAGCTGTCCCATAGCGTGCGGGGTCGGGCTTTCGTTCAAGATGAAAAAACAGAACGACCGAATCGCGGTAGTGTTCTTCGGCGACGGCTCGATGAATCAGGGCGCGGTTCACGAGGCGATGAACCTCGCCGCCGTGTGGAGGCTGCCGGTGCTCTTCATTTGTATCAACAATACCTACGGCATGAGCACGCCGCTTAATAAAGTGGTCGCCGACACCGATCTCGCGAAGCGTGGCTATCCCTTCGGCATCAGGAGCGTTCAGGTCGACGGAAACGACGTTCTTGCGGTACACCGAACCGTGAGGGAGGCGCGCGAGTATATAATAAAGGAAGGAAAACCGGCCTTCGTGCTGGAGAACACCTACCGCACGAGCGGACATTCGAAGAGCGACGCTAACCAGTACAGGACAAAAGAGGAAATAGCCGAATGGAAGGCGAAGAGCCCGATAGCCCGTTTCCGCAAAGTCATGCTCGAAAACGGTTTCACCGAAGCCGAGGTCAGCGCGATAGACGAACGCACTACAAAGGCGATAGAGGAAGCGACGGCCTACGCCGAGAGCTGCCCGGACGCCTCCGCCACGCCCGAGCAAATCGAGGCCGAAACTTACGCTTAAGAGAAGGGGACGAGAACGATATGCGTGAGATAACTTATGCCGAAGCCGTGCGCGAAGCCATGAGCGAGGAGATGCGCCGCGACGGGACGGTTTTTTTCATGGGAGAGGATATCGGAGTCTATAACGGCGCGTTCGGCGTCTCGAAGGGAATGATACAGGAGTTCGGCGAGGAGCGCGTGCGCGAGACGCCGATCTCGGAGACGGGGTTCGTCGGCGCGGGCGTCGGCGCGGCCATGATGGGGATGCGCCCGATAGTCGAACTGATGTTCTCCGACTTCATGGCCGTGTGCTACGACCAGATAATCAACGAGGCCGCCAAGCAGCGTTTCATGTCGGGCGGCGCGGTAAAAGTTCCGATGGTCATACGCACCGCCTCCGGCGGCGGAACGGGAGCGGCGGCCCAGCACTCGCAGTCGCTCGAACAGATGTACTGCCACGTGCCCGGCCTCAAGGTCGTAGTACCGTCGACGCCTTACGACGCGAAGGGGTTGCTGAAAAGCGCGATTCGCGACGATAACTGCGTCATATTCCTCGAACAGAAACTTCTTTACAGGACTAAGGGAACGGTTCCCGACGAGGATTACACGATTCCTCTCGGAAAAGCCGACGTAAAGCGCGAAGGGCGCGACCTGTCGATCATCGCTTATGGGCGCACTGTGCAGATGTCGCTCGCGGTGGCCGACCGGCTCGCGAAAGAGGGCAAAGAGATAGAGGTAATCGACATAAGGACGCTCTCTCCGCTGGACAAGGACGCGATAATCGCCTCCGTCAAAAAAACCGGAAAAGCCGTGGTCGTCCACGAAGCCGTCAAATTCGGCGGTTTCGGCGGCGAGATAGTCTCCGCCATAGCCGACAGCGAAGCGTTCTACAGGCTCGACGCCCCAATCAAGAGGGTGGGAGCGCTCTTCAGCCCTATACCGTTCAACCCGGCGCTGGAAAAAATGGTTCTTCCCGGGGAGGAACGCATCGAAAAAGCTGTCCGCGAGATAATCTGAGAGGGGGCGGCATAAACCGTGGCAACGGAAGTGATAATGCCCAAAAACGGGATGTCCATGGAGGAAGGCAAGCTGATTCGATGGCTGAAAGAAATTGGCGAGCACGTCGATAAAGGGGAGCCGCTCATCGAAATCGAGACCGACAAGGTCACGATGGAGGAACCGGCTGCGGCCGAAGGATATCTTTTGGCGAAACTCGCCTCGGAAGGCGAGACGATACCTGTGCTCGAGACCATCGGCTGGATAGGCGCCAAGGGCGAGCGGATACCGGCGGCCAAAACCGACGGCCCGCAAGCCGCGCCGCCTCAGGCCGTACCCCAGCAGGCCGCGCCACGACAGGCCGCGCCTGTCGCCGGAACATCTCAGGCTGCCGCGGCCGCCGCGCCTTTGGGATATGTTCCGGCGACGCCTTACGCCAAATTTCTAGCGGCGGAAAAAGGCGTGTCCCTCGCGGGCCTGCCTCTCGACCCCAGGTTCGGCGCCGTCACGGCCGCGGCGGTGCTCGACGCCGCGAAAACGGCTGCGCCATTCGCGGCTACGCCGCTCGCGGCGAAAATCGCGGCGGCCGAGGGAGCGGCGCTTTCCGAAATCAAGGGTAGCGGGCACGCCGGCAAGGTCACGCGCGACGACGTTCTGGCCCGCGCCAGTTCGCGCGCCTCGGAAGCGGCGCTTAAAGAGGACGCGGTAATTCAGATGTCCGGCATGCGCAAAACCATAATGCGCAATATGATCCAAGCTCATACTCAGATACCCGCCGTGACGCAAGAAGTGCGCGCGGACGTGACGGAACTCGTCGCGCTGAGGGCAAAGGCCAACGAGGGCCGCGAGGACAAATTCACCCTCACTGACTTCATCGTCAAGGCTGTGGCAAAAGCGCTCAGGCGGCATCCTGAAATAATGGTATCTCTTGGCGAGGGAGACGCCGTGATACAGCACGCGCGCATAAATATCGGAGTCGCGGTCGCCCTGGACGAGGGGCTCATAGTGCCGGTCGTCAAAGACGCCGACATGCTGCCGCTCGAAGAGATATCGGCCGCGATCAGGGATCTCGCGGGACGCGCGCGCGAGGGGAAACTCCTTCCCGACGAATACGCCGGTTCCGTGCTCACCGTCACCAACATGGGCATGTTCGGCGTCACTTCGTTCACCCCGATAATCAACATGCCAAACGCCGCGATCCTCGGCGTTTGCGCCGTGGAGGACGAACTTTGCCTCGCCGGCGGCAATGTGACAGCGCGCAAGAAGATGACGATGCCAATGACTTTCGACCACCGACTGATGGATGGGGCGCCCGCGGCGAAATTCCAGGGCACGGTGAAGCGGTTCCTCGAAAATCCGGTTTCGATTCTGGTTTGAGGAGGGGACATATGTGGATTACGATGTTGCCGTGATAGGGGGAGGCCCTGCCGGTTATGTTGCGGCCATAAAGGCCGCGCAGCTCGGCGGGCGCGCGGTGTTGTTCGAGAAGGACGTAATCGGCGGTACGTGTCTCAACCGTGGGTGCATCCCAACCAAGACTTACGTCAAGGCCGCCGAATATCTGCATCACATTGAAAACGCCAAAACGTTCGGAATATCGGTGGATGTCGGTTCCGCCACTGTCGACATGCCTCGCCTCGTCGCTTTCAAAGACACCGTGGTGAAAAAACTGACGGGCGGCGTGGCGTCGCTTTTGAAATCGAACGGCGTCGACGTGGTTAAGGGAGAGGCAAAGCTGGAAGACGAAAACACCATTTCGTCGGGCGGCAAAAAATGGACCGCCAAAAACGTGATCCTGTGCGGCGGTTCAGTGGCCGGCAGAATCCCGGTGTCGGGGATAGACCATCCCAAAGTGCTCACTTCGGACGAAATACTCTCGGCAAGAGAAATACCGCGCCGTCTGGCCGTCATAGGCGGGGGAGTCATAGGCTGCGAGATAGCGACCGCCTTCAAAGCGTTCGGCAGCGAGGTGACGGTCGTCGAAGCGCTCCCGAAATTGGTAGGTACAATGGACGGAGAGATATCCGACTCGATCCTCAAGACGTTCCGCAAGAACGGAATAAAAGTGCTGTTGAACGCCAGACTTGAAAGCGTCTCCGACAAAAACGGCTCGCCGGTTCTTTCCGTCGGAGGCGAAGGCGATATCGAGTCCGACGCCGTGCTGCTGTCCGTCGGGCGTTCGGCGGACATAACCTGCCTCGGGTCCATGTCAGCCAAAATCGCGACCGAACGCGGCAAGGTAATTGCCGACGATCACATGAGAACCAACGTAAAGGGCGTGTTCACGGCGGGTGACGCCGTGGCCGGAGCACCGATGCTCGCGCACGCCGCCTTCAAGATGGGGGAGATCGCCGCTTCGAACGCGATGGGGCGCGATGAAAAAACCAGCTTAAAAAACGTGCCAGCGTGCCTTTACACGATTCCGGAGGCTTCGTCGGTCGGCCTCGCCGAGGAAGAAGCCAGAGCCAGATACGATATATCGGTGGGGAAATTTCCGATGGCAGCCAACGGGCGGACGCTCGCGTCGGGCGAAAGAGAAGGCTTCGTCAAGGTCATCATCGAAAAAAAATACGGCGAGATCCTGGGCGTTCACATGGTCGGCGAATCAGCCGCGGAGATGATATCCGAGGCCGCCGCCCTCATGGATATGGAAATCACAGCTCACGAGGCGGCCGATATAATTCATCCGCATCCCACATTCAGCGAGGCTTTCATGGAAGCGTGCGCCGACGCGCTGGGCAGATGCGTACATCTGCCGGCTAAAAAGTGACGGCGGGAGGAGTGAGAGGTATGGAATTCAAACTGGTTCTGGAAGCGAACGCCGTCATAGCGGAGACTCCGATATGGGATCCCCGCGAGGGGAAACTTTACTGGACGTCTTTGTTCGACGGCGACGCGCACAGGTTCGACCCCGTGACGAAGCGCGACGAACTGTTCAAGACGGCCGAGAAACTCATAGGTTCCGCCGTGCCGTGCGAAGAACAGGGTTACCTGCTTATTGCGGCCGGGGACGAACTGTACGTCCGCGACCTCGTCACGGACGTACGCTATTTCGTGGCCAAACCGGAGACGAACCGTTCCACAAATCGTTTCAACGACATGCGCGTCGACGCGCGCGGGCGCATTTTGGTGAGCACGGTATCGAAAGCGTACGCCACTCCCGACTTCAAACCGTCGATGCGCGGGGCTTTTTACGCCGTAGAACCGAACGGTTCATCCAGGGTCGTCGAGGACGGCATAATCCAGTACAACGGAATAGTGTGGAACGCGGACAACACCAGAATGTTCGTCGCCGACACCGCGGGGGAAAAACTTCTCGTATTCAGCTACGACCTCGATAAAGGCCCAGTAGGAGGTCCGGAGACCGCCGTGGATTTCAGAGGCGGTTTTTCCACCCCTGACGGGCTGTCGATAGACTCGGAGGATAACATCTACGTCTGTCACTGGTCGGGGCACGTGACCGTATGGGACAAAAACCTCAACCTGGCGCGCGATATCGCGTTTCCCGTGCCGTATGCCTGCTGCGGGGGTTTCGCCGGCGAGGACATGCGCGATTTTTACGTGACGAGCGCCAGGTACGGCTACACGGAAGAGGAAGCGAAAAAGCATCCTGGCGCGGGCGGCATATTCCTGGGCCGGAGCGAAATTCCAGGAACGCTCGATCATTTCTATCACTTTAACAAGGAGGGTGTGTAAATGTTTCCATTCGAATTTGTGTTGCCGACCAAAATAGTATTTGGCGCCGGGGAAGTCTCGAAGGTGGGCAAAGAAGCTCTCGCTTTCGGCAAGAAGGCCATGCTGGTCACTTACGACGAACAGTTCGTCAAGTCGGTCGGATTTTACGACAAGGTCAAAAAGAGCCTCGACGACGCCGGCGTGTCTCTGATTGAATTCTTCGGCGTGAAAAGCAACCCGACGGCGGAACACGCGGCCGAGGGAATCAAGATGGCCAAAGCCGCCCGCCCCGACGTCATCATCGGATTGGGCGGCGGAAGCGCGATGGACACGGCGAAATACATAGGCGTGGGCGCGCTGTACGACGGCGATACCTGGGATTTCCCCCTCGGGAAGGCGGCCATAGAAAAATCGCTGCCGACGATAATGGTGGTCACCATTCCCGCCACAAGCTCCGAACTCAACGGAACGGCGGTCATCACCAACGAAACCCTCCGCCGCAAGGACGGCTTTGTCAGCTTTGAGATGCGTCCCAAAGTGACGATACTCGACCCCGAACTGACTTACTCCATACCGATTCGCCAGACCGCTTACTCGGCGGCGGATATCGTGTCGCATCTTTTGGAGCACTATCTTGGGCATCAGCTCGATTTCGCCCCCTATCAGGACTACTTCTGTCAGGGCGGCATACGCTCCGTCATGGACTGCATGGACCGTATCATGGCGAACCCAAAAGACCCCGACGCGCGCGCCGTGATGATGTGGCAGGCGGCCTTCGCGTGGTGCGGATTCTACGACTGCGGCTTCGGTCTGCCAAACTCGATAATCCATATACTGGGGCATTCTCTCTCCAATTTCTACGACACGCCGCACGGCGCGGCGATGAGCGTGACGATACTCGGCTCCATGCGCTATTACATCGGCGAACGCGCGAAAAAGTACGCGGGATTCGCGCGAGGCGTATTCGGCGTTACTGAGAAGGACGATTTGATTGCGGCCTCAGCCGGCATCGCGGCTCTCGAGGCATGGTTCAAAAAAATAGGCGCGCCGACCACTCTCGCGGAGGCGGGAATCACCGCTCCCGACGCGATAGACAGGATGGCTCCCGACGCGCTCGCCACCGCCACGGCTTGGGGCGAGACGGAAACTTACAAGTACGACGAAAAAGTAATGCGCGATATGTTCGAACTCTGCAAATAGCGGGAAGGTGAGCGGCGTGCCTTATTTCATGGGAATAGATGCCGGAACGAGCGGCATTAAAGCTGTCATAATGGACGAGGCCGGAAACGTGGCGTCGTCGGGATACAGCGAATGCGACCTCGTCGCCCCCCGTCCCGGATGGGCCGAGCAGGATCCGGAGGACTGGTGGAGAGCTTGCCGCGAAGCCGTGCGGAAGGCGGCGGCCAAATCGGGGCTGGGTAAAGAGGTCAGGGGCATCGGTTTTTCGGGGCAGATGCAGGGGAGCACCCTCCTCGACCGCGACATGAAGCCTGTCGGCAATTGTATACTGTGGCTCGATCAGCGTTCGACCGACGAGACCGACGAGATAAACCGATCCGCGGACAGGGCATACCTCCTGGGCATTACGGCGAACATGTGCCTCAACAGCTTCTGGGCCCCAAAGCTCCTTTGGGTCAAAAAACACCGCCCCGAGGATTACGGGCGCATACACAAGGTGCTTTTCACCAAGGACTATCTCTGTTACAGGCTCACCGGAGAAATTACGGCGGACGTGAGCGACTCGTCGCTGAGCTTTTTGATGGACGTCTACCGGCGCGAATGGTCCGGCGAGATGTTCGAAAAGCTGGGCATCCCGCGTGAATTCGCGCCCGACAGGCTTATCGAGTCGTGTGAAGTGGCGGGATATCTCACGCCCGACGCCGCGGAAGACTTGGGGCTCGCGGCCGGAATACCGGTCGCCGCCGGCGGGGGAGACCAGCCCGTCAACGGAGTGGGAACCGGAATAGTCCGCGCCGGCGTCGTGGGCGTCTCCATAGGGACGAGCGGCGTCGTGTCCGGGTGCGCGGACAAGCCTTTTGTGGACGATGGAGACAGAGCTATGTACTCGATGGCTCACTCCGTGCCCGGAAAGTGGTATTTCCTCGGGCTTGCCCTCTCGTCGGGAGGTTCTTACAAGTGGCTGCGCGACACTGTTTTCGCTGACAAAAAAGCCGAGATGGCCGCGAAAAAACTTGACGTTTACGATTACATGAGCGGACTTGCCGAAGCCGTTCCGCCGGGGAGCGAAGGGCTCGCTTTCCTGCCCTACCTGAACGGCGAAAAGACTCCGCACTGTGACGACGCGGCGCGCGGCGTTTTCTTCGGCCTCTCGTTCAGACACGGTCTGGGAGCGATGGCGAGAAGCGTCATGGAGGGCGTCACCTATTCGCTCAGAGACACGGTGGAAATTTTCCGCGAATTCGGTCTTGACGTCACCGAGATACGGGCCAGCGGAGGCGGGGCCAAGAGCGCCCTGTGGCGTCAGATGCAGGCCGATGTTTTCAACGCGAACGTCGTGACGATGAATATGGAGGAAGGCCCGGCCGCGGGGGCGGCGATACTCGGCGCGGTTGCGGCCGGGCACTTCAAGAGCGTGGAAGAGGGGTGCGACGCGCTGCTCAAGATTAAGAGCGTCACGGAGCCGAACGCGAAAAACGCCGCGATATACGACGACTACTACCGCGTATTCAGGGAACTGTATCCCGCGCTCAAAGGTCCGTTCAGGCGTCAGGCGGCAAACGTGGATAAATACGTATAGCGGGCGCGCATGATTGGGGTTCGCGGCCTTACGAGATATTACGGCGGGAAACCGGGCGTGGTCGACGTTACCTTCGATATCGGCGGATACGGGTTGGTGGGCTTGCTCGGACCTAACGGAGCCGGCAAATCCACCGTCATGAAGCTCATCACGACGGTCATTGCGCCGACGTCGGGGGACATCACGGTGGCCGGCGTCGACGCGGTCGCGCGTCCCGCGGAAGCGTGCCGCCATATAGGTTATATGCCGGAAGTGCCGCCGCTTTATCCGGATATGACGGTTTACTCGTACCTCCTTTTCGTCGCGCGCATCAGAGGAACCGGGCGTTCTTCCGAAGCGTCGCATCTCGGCGAGATAATGGAGAAAACGGGCGTCGCCAAGATGAAAGACCGTCTCCTGAAAAATCTGTCGAAGGGGTATCGCCAGAGGGTGGGGCTCGCTCAGGCGCTCATAGGATATCCGGAAATTCTTGTCCTGGACGAACCTACCGCCGGGCTCGACCCTCAACAGATCGCGTCGGTTCGCTCACTGCTGACGGATTTGTCGAAAGACCACTCGATAATCCTGAGTTCTCACATTCTGTCTGAAATAAGCATGGTCTGCGAGAAAGTCATAATCATCGACCGCGGCCGCATCGCCGCCGTCGACACCGTAAACGGCATGTCCGGCGGAACAAGCGCCGTCATGTTAGTCGTGAAAGCCGACAGGGAAACCGCCCGCGCGCGCATTCTGGAAACCGCGGGCGTCCTGTCGGCTGAGCCGGCGCCCTTCGGCGACGGCCGCGACGGCGACGCGCGTTATTCCAGATTCAAAGTGTCGTGCGAGGGCGAGGAAACACGCGCGGCTCTTTTTTACGCGCTCGCCTCGTCGCGCGTCACGGTGCTCGAAATGACGCCGGCCCTCCGGACGCTCGAACAGGTTTTTCTTCAAGTCACGGCGGGAGCGGAAGAAAGGGAGAGCGAGGCGCGATAAATGGGACATATTTTAAGGCGCGAGCTGACGGCTTACTTTTCGACCCCGTTTGGGTTCGTGTTCCTGGGGATTTTCATGCTGCTGTCGGGAGTCATGTTCACCATATACAACCTGCTAGGCGCGAACGGCAGCCTGAACGGCACGTTCGACATGCTGAAAAACGTCTCTTTCCTCGTTTTCCCCATGCTCACTATGAGGATGTTCGCTGAGGAGCGAAAGAGCGGCGTCGAATCTCTGCTTTTGACCTCGCGGCTCTCGGCGCGGCAGATAGTGCTCGGCAAATTGATTGCGGCCGAGCTGATGTTTCTCGCGGCGTTGTTCTGCACTCTGGTATACGTCGTAATAATAGCGGTTTACGGTATGCCGGATTATTTTTCGCTCGCGTCGTCTTACTTCGGCTTTTTCCTGCTGGGCGCCTCGATGATCGCCGTATGCGCTTTCTTCTCCAGTTTCGCCGAGAACCAGATTACGGCGGCCGTGGCTTCTTTTGGCGCTCTGTTTTTCATGGTCATGCTCGCGTCGTTCACAAAATCTCTCGGCATCCCGTTTTTGACTCCGATACTTTCAGCCGCGGCGATAACCACGCGATACGACGAATTCACCCGCGGGATACTGCGTCCCGGACCTGTTGTCTACTACGTATCCGTAGTCTGCGTCTCTGCGTTTTTCACGGTGAAAAACTGCGAAAAACGCAGGCTGGATTGACGCCGGCATGAAAAACGGCGCTGATCTGCGAAGCAGGAAACTCCGTTTTTACGCTGAAACGGCGCTTTGGTGCGCCGTCGTGCTCGCGCTCGCGATCTTCGCCACCATGTTTGCCTACCGGCTGCCGTGGCGGGCGGACCTGACCCGGCAGCGTATCTTCACGCTGTCGGAGTCGAGCCGCAATATACTCGGTGGCCTTACGGAGCCGGTGAAAATAGGCGCTGTGTATCCGTCCGGCAACGCCAACCCCATGCTCGAATCGCTCCTCGGCGAATACGCTTCGGCGTCGGAAATGATCGAGATACGTTACATCGACGCTGAGGACGACCCTTCCAGTCTCGCGGCCTACGATATCGGAGACGTCCGTGCTGTGAGAAATGGAACGGTAATAGTGAACGCAAACGGAAAGAATCGCGTGCTCGACGAACGCGACATGTTCAACACCGGCCCCGAGGGCAGCAGGTTCTTCGGCGAGCGCGCGGTAACGGGTGCTATAAGGTACGTGGCGTCGCGGGAACTCCCGAAAGTTTATTTCGTAGCGGGGCACGGCGAAGGGGACGTCGATTCCGTCTTCGCTCAGGCGGCGCGAATGATATCGGACATCGGGTGCGAGATCGGCGAACCTATCCTACTCGAGCGTGACGGCATGCCGGACGACGCCAGCGTCCTTGTGTTTGCCTCCCCGCTCGCCGATATAACCGAGACGGAGGCGGGGATGCTGATAAAATACCTCGGGAATGGCGGCGCAATGCTGATTCTGGCCGACCCCATCCTCGGAAACAGCGGCGATATGCCGTTGCTGTCCGCCATAACCGGCATATACGGGATCGCGTTGGTAAACAATTTAGTGATCGAACCGGATTCGTCGTATCGCATGCTGTCCAATAAAACTTATCTGATACCGCGTTACGCCGAACACGACATTACGGCGCAGCTCGCCGCCGAGAAGAAACTGGTCATCCTGCCGCTCTGCCGCGGCGTTTCCGTCACCGAAAACCTGAGCACTGACGTGGAGCGCAAAGCCCTGCTATTCTCATCCGACGGCAGCTTCGCGAGGATGGA
>JAISDQ010000150.1 GCA_031264605.1 Synergistaceae bacterium
CCGCCGAAGTCTCCGGGATACGAGGAAAAAGTGACGGCGCTCCCCTCCGGCGCGCGGCAAACGGCGTCCAAAAACGCCCTCATGCGCGGCGTTCCGATACGGGCGAAACTCCCCCCGAAAAAACAGAACTCGGCGGGCGTTTTTTGCGCCGCCGCCGCGTCCGCTACCGTTTCGGGCGTGACGCGTCCTCCGGCGTCGCGGGTTATCGCGTTCTGGTCACAGTAAACGCATCTTCGCCCGCACCCCATATGCGGCACGAAAAACGCTATTCTTCGCCGGCTCACTCGGAAATCCGGTCCGGCGGGACCGAAAACTCAAATGCCCCGCCGGCGCCTTCGTCGCGGTCTTCCGCGTTACGAGGCGGAATCCTTCGCCTTCCTGCCGCGGCGCGGCGCTACGGCTTCTTCCTCGTCCAACTCGGCAAGAACGGCGTCTATCACCCGTTCCAGCCTGCGGAGGTCCGCGTCGGAAAGTTTTTTCTTACGGAACCAGACGTCCACCTCTCCGCTCGACAGCAGTTCTTCGAGCTGCAGTCTTCCGCCCTTGGACGAATATTCGTCGACTATGTCGTTCACCGTGGCGGACAACGCTTCGGCCAGGCGGTAAAGCAGCTTTATCGACGGCACGCGTCTGTTGCTCTCGAGCGCCTGTATGTAAATACGGCTCACCCCTACATTATCCGCCAGTTTCTGCTGCGTCAGTGAAGCGTTTTTTCTGAGAGTGCGCAATCTCAACCCAAGACTCATTTGTACTCCTCCCTCTCTATAAGCCTGTTGTCTGGTATTTTACTACGATAAATGAAAAGCGTACAGGCTAAAAGATCGGCGGCTCCGCCTGGGCTTATGCCCATCGACACGAGCAGTTCGCCGAGTTCCCTGACCGGCCCGGCCGTATCCGGCTCCAGCGGGTCGAATTTTCGCGCCGTCTCACGAACCCTGTCACGATACTCGTTTTTCCAGAATCTCATCCCTCCTCTGTGAATCACGTTGGTGTCTTCGCAAACCGTCATCAGTTTCAGAAGCGCCGCTATCGCCGCCCCCCTCAGCGAAGCCCCTCGGGACAACGCTTTCGTGAGCGCGGCCAGTCCCATCCTGACGGAAGGAAACCCTTTGGCCGCCTCCGTTCTTATCCCCCCCAAACCGTGGGCGAGATAAATTTTCTCACCGTGAGTCAGTTTATCTCCCCTGCTCGCCCGTTTTTCGACGCGTTCCAGATCCGCCGAAACGAGTGGGGATATTATATCGCCAGATACGCCCAATACGGCGTCATAGCCAAATTCATTTCGCCGCGCGCAAACTCCCGCGGCGCCCGTTATCAGGGACAGCGCGAAAATCAATCCTTTATGAGTATTCACCCCTCCCGTGGCTTCGTACATCGAACGCTCCATTTCGCGCCCCGTAGCCCGCAGTTTTTCCGCGATGCCCTCCAATGGTTTATAATGTGCCAGATGGAATCCGTCAAGAGCTTGAACGCGCCAGTACGGCGCGAGAGCGGAAGCGCCGAGGGCAAACGCGACCCAGTCCATGTCCGAGTGACTGCCCGGAGAATCGAGGCATACGAGGCCGGGTTTTGGGGACAGCGCTAGTTCCTCGAACGACGCCAGCGCCGCGATGGAGCCGAAGAACCCGGCGTACCGCGAAGAATCCGGGGAGCCGGAGTCCATCCGCAAATCATATTCGCAGGAAGGCGGAACGAAGCCCATGAAAATTCTCCTCCGTAAAACAAGTTTCATTATGATAACCCTTTTTGCCGCCGCCGTCGTCCTCGTCTTTCCGTTTCGCGCGGATTCGTCCGTCATCGACGACGCGTTTTGGGCGCGCGACTGGAAAACGATGGACTCGGTATACTCGGCCTCCGTTTCCGGCGACGCCGTCCTCGAAACGCCGGCGCTCTCTCCCCGAGAAAAATCAGTTTACGCCAACGGACTTTGGCTTCAGGGGCGCTATTCCGAGAGCGTCGCCATTTTAGAAAGTATACAGCAGATCCTCCCCGAACACCTACGTGCTTACGCTTACATGTTATCCATTCTCGGCGCCGAACGAACCGACAGGAAACAAGACGCTTTCGAGCACGGACTCGCCCTTTGGAATTCCGGGCCGCCCGATGCCGTAAAGTATTATCTCGCGTACGCGATGGCCCGTCTGTCCCGCGACCTTGAATACAAAGACGAAACGGTACTCTGGTACAGGCGCATGTACGAACTGGCTCCCGACAAAAAACGTGAGGCGGAGGCGCTCGCCGAGATAATGAACCTCGGCGGGGCCAATGCCGGCGATGCGGCGGCGATGCTGCTCGACTCGCCAGCCGACGCGCGCGCCCTCGCGGTATTGGCCGCCGGGGCGGCGGAGAGGGCGGGCGGCCTGATATCCTACGCCCTCGGCTACATAGCTTACACGAACAAAAAATACGGGGACGCGATGAAACATTTCGACGCCGCGTCGGCCGACGTGAAATACGGCGAGGCGGCGCGCTACCACGGGGCGTATTCGGCATATTATCTCAAAAAAGACGACGACGCTTACAACCTCTGGAAAAACATCGCGATGTCCGGCTTCGACTATCCGCAGCGTTCAGTAAGGGCTCTCGAAACCCTGTCGCGCCGCTCCAAAAAGAACGACGTAATCAAGCTCTTCGGAGAAATAGCCGCGCGGCGCGCCGAAGATTATCCCGACGTGGCGATCGACGCGCTGGCCTCCACAATGAGGATCGGCGGCGCGAAAGAGGCCAAAGCGGCGGAAGAGAAGCTGTTCACGTCCCACGCGTCGAGCGCGCAGGCGGCGACTATACGCTGGGAACGCGGATGGGCGTCGTGGAAGGGCAAAAAATACAGGGCCGCGTACGACCAGTGGTCGGCCGGCTACTCGGCCGGCATCCCGAACGCTGAGCTGGCCTCCCGCCTCCTCTACTGGCAATCGCGCTCGCTCGAAAAACTCAACAGCCCCAAGGCGGCCGAACGCGTCAGAAACGAACTGCTCTCCAACTGGCCGGGAGAATATTACGCGTTCCTCGTGAGCCCCGACGGAGGCATAAGGCAGGAATCCGTTCCCGAAAAATTCGCCGTATCGAGCGACTTGGCGGAATGGGGCTTCGTCTCCTACGCCAAGCTGGAGGGAACGAACATTCTGCCGGCCGCGGCGACGAGCGCCGACGTCCCGGCGCTCTACCGCTCCGCGCGCCTTTCTCTGTGGGACGGGGAATTCGCTCCGGCCGCCCGCATGTTCACAACGATGCAAAGGACGCTGCCGCGAAACGAGTTTGCCGCGTCGGAATTATTGAAACTCGCCTATCCCCGCGCGTTCGAGGATACGGTTCTCGCGGCGTCCGAAAAGACCGGCGTCGCGCCCGAGATAATATGGGGCGTGATGCGCCAGGAGAGCATGTATCAACCCGACGTGACGAGCCGCGCCGGAGCTTACGGCCTTATGCAGCTCATGCCGGGTACAGCGAAGGGCGAGGCCAGAAAAATGGCCGTATCCGACGACGCCTACCTGAACCCCGCCGATAACATAATGCTTGGCGCCAACCATCTCGCCGGCCTGTTCGCGCGTTATGACGAAGCTCCGCTGGCGTTCGCCGCTTACAACGCGGGCGGCGGGCGCGTGAATAAGTGGGCGCAAAATCCGATAACCGACATGGCGGAATGGATAGAAGACATTCCTTTCAGAGAGACCCGGGGCTACGTCAAGGCGGTCACGCGCAACATCGAAGCGTATAAAACGCTCTACCCCAAAGAAGAGAAAAAAGAGGCCGAGGCAAAATGACGAGGGAAAACGACCCGGTGCAAAAAGTGCGGGCGTTTCTGTCGGCGGCGCGATGCGATTCGCAGATAGTCCATACGGAGGAAACGATTTTCACCGTGGGCGACGCGTCGCGCGCCGTTGGCGCGCCGCCCGAACACATACTGAAAAGCCTGCTTTTCGTCGAAGACGGCGGAGAGTGGGCGCTCGCGCTGATGAGCGGCGCGAACAAAGTTCACGACAGAAAACTGAAACGCGCGCTGGACGCGGCGTGTAAAGTTCGCATGGCGACGGCCGAGGCCATAAAGGCGTTCTCTGGCTTCGAGCCCGGCGGCGTCCCCCCTGTCGGCTACGAAAAACAGCCGAAAACGGTTCTGGACGAAGACCTGTTCAAATACGGCACGGTCTGGTCCGCCGCCGGAACCGACCACGACTTCTTCCCGATTTCGCCGGAAGAGCTGCTCCGGATAACGGAAGGTATAAAAGCGGACATCAAGAAATGAAAACCGTGAAAAATATCTTGCGCGCGATCTCCCTTGCCCTCGCGCTGTTTGCGTCTTCCGCGCCCGCGTCCGAGCGGATAATGTCGATGGACGTCACAGGGATCGTGTCGGCCGACGCCCACCTGACCGTCACCGAAAAACTCCGCGTGCGGGTCGAGAACGTCGACATCAGGCACGGAATCATCCGGGATTTCCCGACAGAATACACCGGCTCCGACGGCGCGAGTTACAGCACGGATTTTGAGTTCGTGTCGGCGGAAATCGACGGCAGGCCGGCCTCCGTTTCGGTGTCGCGCAGGGGCGGCACGGCAGAGATGAGGATAGGCGACCCCAACGCCTACCTGCGGCGCGGCGAGCGCGAGATAAGCGTCACTTACAGGACGCTCGGCTGGATAGCTTTTCGCGAATCTTTCGACGAACTGTACTGGAACGTCACGGGCAACGAGTGGGAATTTCCCATCGACAGGGCTTCATTTAAACTCGCGCTGCCACCCGGCGGCGTAATATCGCAGATCGCCGCCTACACCGGAAAGACGGGGCGTCAGGGCGCCGATTGGAAATCAACGAAAGACGGCGTCATATCCACGACGCGCGCGCTGGCGCCCGGAGAGGGACTCACCGTCGTCTACGCGTGGAACAAGGGCGTAGTCACTCCTCCCCGTGTTTCGTGGTACAGGCGGCTCGGCGAACCGTTTTTCGCGGCGGGGATCGCCGCGGCGGTATTCCTTTATTACTTCGCCGCGTGGTACATGGTGGGACGCGATCCGGCCGCGAGGCGGATAATTCCCCTTTACAGGCCGCCGAAGGGCGTGGAGCCCGGCTTCGCGCGTTACCTGAAAGACCTCCGCTTCTCCGACGACTGCATCGCCGCCGACATCATCCAGCTGGCGACCCTTGGTTTCGTGCGTTTCTCGGGCGGCGAGGACGCCCGGAACCTGACGATAGAGGCGACGGACGACGCGTCCGACAATGAAGCGCTGGCGGCGCTTCCCGATTCTCTCGCCTCCGTCATGTCCTCGATCTTTCCGGCTGGCAGGAGGCGCGAGATAGAGGTGGACAGCGCCGGCGGCAGCGTTTTCAATGACGCCGCTGAGCGGTTGAAACGCGTTTACGGCGCGAGAGCGAGAGAATATTTCCGCAAAAACACCGTCTTCAGTGCGATGGGGATGATATTTTTCCTGCCGTTCTTCCTGGTTGTGCCTTCGGCGCTGATTCGCATGATTTTTTTTCTGCCCATGGGCTCGAATTTGGGCGTTTGGACGATCGCAATACTGGCTGCCATGACGAAAAGATCAAAACAGTTTATAAAAATAATTGTCAAAGTGTTAGGTCTGCTGCTGGCGGTCTTGTTCATAGCGGG
>JAISDQ010000225.1 GCA_031264605.1 Synergistaceae bacterium
GTGAACTTGAAATTCATGGAAAATTTTACAACTATGGGGAAATATATATAGGTGGTGTGTTGCAAAATTGGAGCAGCGAATGTTTCCATAACCAAAAGG
The DNA here is from genome assembly GCA_031264605.1 of Synergistaceae bacterium. Classification (GTDB taxonomy): domain Bacteria; phylum Synergistota; class Synergistia; order Synergistales; family Synergistaceae; genus JAIRKI01. The sequence continues at coordinate 100 of JAISDQ010000225.1, forward strand.
GCGGTAAAGTGGTGCTGGAATCAGGCGGTAAATATTACGACTGGGGAAAAACCACAAACAACGAAGATGCGGAATTCATTCTTGAATCCGGCAGCGTATTGTACACAAATGACGCCGCGCTGAAAACGTACGTTGATAATCAAGGCGGAACAATAGAATCGCTACCGACTGACAGTTCGGGCGGCGGCTGTTCAACTGGTGTTGGCATTCTGCCATTGATTTTTGGCGGAATTCTTTTCTGCAAGAAGAGACATATATAAACGATAAACACCGTTAATGGAGACTATCATTGTATTTTACATTGATAGCCTCTATTTTTTTATGATTCGAATTAAATTCATTGGGAGGAATAATAGGAATATATGGTTATTCCTTTGGCTAACCCCAATACCAAAAATATCAGTGACAATGCTGAAGTTTTGGGGAAGTTGTATTTATTTACATGTTGTCCAGGAAATACGATGATAACTGCTTCTACAACATATAGGGTTAGTGAAGTAAATAACCGTATAAGAATATTCTTCACATACTATGACGCAAAGAATCCAATGAAGAAAACATAAAGAAACGAATAGAAAAAATAGAGAAGATACAAGAAATAAATTATAACTATCAAATATTTTTTATGGAGGTAGTTACAATGAATAAGTTTAGAGGTACTTTGGTTGTATCAATAATTATTATGTCTTGTTCTTTTTTTGTAAAGTTTCTCCCATTTTTTTCGGAACCTCTGAATATAATGGCCCCGAAAAATAGGACCACCTGCTAAGCAATAAGGTGAGTGGCAGTTTTGGTAGAATAGCTCCTAAAGAAAGAAGGAGCGATTCGATGAGAAAAAAGTACAGTTCGGAATTTAAGGCGAAAGTGGCTATGTCAGCGCTGCTGGAACAGAAGACACTAGCGGAATACGGTGAAAAGCGAAATTTTCATCTTTTTTTGATCAAGTCAGTCTTCGTTTAGCCGCTTTTCAATATCAGAGGCGCTATACAGCACTCTTACGACATGAACGTCTTCGCCTCTGATGACAAAGAAAGCTGAATAATGATCTACAAGCAACCGACGAAAGCCGAGAGAATGCTCCGGCTCTGAATCCATTATTTTTATCCGTTCCGGCATCGCCTCCAAAGACAGAATGGAGTCGGAGATACGGTTATACAGGCGCATGGCAGTCTCAGGTGAAAGAAGTTCCAGGGCGATGTACTCATAAATAGCCTCCATGTCCCGAAGAGCTTTATCGGAAATCAGGACATTATATTTTTTCATCGGAACGGTTCTCTACGAATTTTCGGAACGCTTCTCTTGCTGGAGTAACGTTTCCGCTTTCGATATCAGCGAAGCCGTCACGCAGCTTCTCCCGGATTTCCGACAAGCTCATAAGATCGGCGTTTATGCTTGCCGGAACCTTCGGCAAAGTGATTGCGAAGGGGATTCCTCCGGTTAACGCAACCTGTTTCAAAAACATATCTACAGCGGTTGCCATTGGCACACCTAATTGAGCCAAAATTGTCTCAGCGTTTTTTTTCACATCTGGATTGACCCTAAGATTCAATGTCGCTGTTTTCTCCAAACCCATCCACTCCTCTCGCGGTTTATTGTAACGCATTTTACGTTACGTTGGAATAGGGTCTTTCTCGAATCTGTTTTTGTCGAGTATATTCCAAAGGGCTGATCTATGGCTTTCCTTCAACGTAAATCTCTTTCCCCTCGTCAATCCAGTTTCGTCTCGTATCGTTGACCGGCGGGCGTTTCTTTGTATATCCGTTTCCATTCTTTTTCAGGTGCCTGCCGTACCGCTTTTTAAAATCTTCACCTACGCTGCATGATATCGTATAGTCTATTACCGAAATCCTTCTGCTCTCGTCTCTTACGGTGCAATATTTCAATAGGAGACAAACAAAACCTGGGGAAAAGATTGAAAAATCGCGGGAAAAAAAGTATAATCCATAAAGTTGAAAAATGGGGCGAAGAGAGAAGTAAAGATGTGATGTTTGTCCGGCGAAACGGCGAGAATATATTGATGTCCACATCATCACAAGGAAGCCTGTGATGTCAAAAGACAAAAGGTTGCCGTTGTATTCCGTTTCTTCGTTTCATTTTTTCGCGCGGGCGTTTTTGTAGAGGCTCGCCCCTGTAGCTCAAGTGGATAGAGCAACTGCCTTCTAAGCAGTAGGTCACGGGTTCGAGTCCTGTCGGGGGCGCCATTTACCTCGGAAGGAAATGTTATCGATGAAATGGTGAGCGTAGCTCAGGTGGTTAGAGTTCTGGATTGTGGATCCAGAGGTCGCGGGTTCAAGTCCCGTCGCTCACCCCATTCCCCAAATTGGATTCCATAATAATCCCATAATTTCCCCAAAAACCAGTTCGCCCATTTTCGTTTGCGTTATAATAATCGGATACCGTTATATATATATTTCGGAATTATGAAAGGCAGGTTTTCGCCGTAATGGAGACAAGAAAATTTTCGCGGATCGGCAAAGACATCTCTTTGCTCGGGTTTGGACTGATGCGTCTACCGCTGCTCGCGTCCGGGAACGCGCGCGAAATCGATTACGATATGGCGTGCCGCATGGTGGACCGCGCCATCGAATGCGGAGTGAATTATTTCGACACCGCTTACGTCTATCACGAGCGGGAGAGCGAGAATTTAGCGGGACACGCTTTATCGCGGCATCCGCGCGACAGTTATAACCTCGCGACCAAAATGCCGGTCTGGTGTTTGGAAAACTCCGGCGACCTCGAACGGATTTTTGCCGAACAGCTCAAGAAGTGCCGCGTCGATCACTTCGATTTCTACCTTCTTCACAATATCGGCGGCGAGAGTTACGACGCGGCCCTGAAGTACGACGTATACGATTTTCTGCGCAAGAAGAAAGACGCCGGTTACATCAGAAATCTCGGTTTCTCCATACACGACGCCCCGGACGTCCTCGCGAAAGCGGTGACGTGGGGCGAGTGGGATTTCGCCCAGATACAGCTCAACTACATCGACTGGGACGCGATCGAATCCAAACGGCTTTACGGAATACTGGCCGAAAATGATATACCGGCCGTGATCATGGAGCCTGTCAGGGGCGGGGCGCTCGCGAATCTTCCCGCGGCGGCCGCTGATATATTGAGGGATTTTGACCCGCGCGCCAGCCAGGCGTCATGGGCGATCCGCTACGCGGCGTCGCTTCCCGGAGTCCTGACTGTCCTCAGCGGCATGACCAGGCCGGAACAGTTGGAGGACAATCTCGGCACAATGTCGGACTTCCGGCCTCTGTCGGACGAGGAACGGGCCGTTCTGGACCGCGCGGCCGCCGCGTTTCGCGCGTCGGGAACCGTGCCCTGCACCGGTTGCCGGTATTGCATGGACTGCCCGTCGGGTGTCGACATACCGAGAGTGTTCGCGATGTATAATCAGTACATGACGCAGAAATCCGCGGGCTTTCCAATGGCGGAAATCGTGCTGCGTAACACGTACAGAACGTTCAACGAGGGAGAGCGCCCCCACAATTGCGTGAACTGCGGCGCTTGCGCCCAACACTGCCCGCAGGGGATAGATATTCCAAAGTTCATGCGCGAGATTACAGAACTGCTGGCGGCCTGATGCCCTCACTGTCTCCCGGCCGCTCGCGACAGCCTGTTTCTTATGGCTTCCCCGATGCCGGGCGCGTCGGGAAAATCGGCGATTATCAGTTTCGCGCCGCAGCGTTCGAGTTCCCTCATCGCGCTGAACAGCCCGCGCGCGTATTCCTCCGGAGTGGCGAAGATTATTGTCCGCAGCGCGCCTTCCGGAGGTTTTTTCATGCCCATGTAACACCAGGCGCTCTCGCCGCCGAAAACGCCCGGCGAGCCATCTTCCCACAAGCGGAGTTCCACCGAGGGGGCGTAATGTCTGTACCTTGTTCCGGGCGAGCGGCGGGATTTGTCCGGCGAGCGCGGGCAGGGCTCGGTGATTTCAGCGAGGCCTGCTTCGGCGAGCATTTCGCGCGTCACGGCTCCGGGGCGCAGTATGGCGATCCGCGGTTCCGTGGCGTCGACTACTGTCGATTCGACGCCGATTCTGGTCGCGCCGCCATCCAAAATCATTTCGACCGAGTCTCCGATGTCGTTCAAAACGTCTGTCGCTCTCGTCGGGCTTGGGCGTCCGCTCTTGTTCGCGGAAGGGCCCGCGACCGGAAGCCCGCTTTCCCTTATCAAAGCCAGCGCCACCGGGTTGGCCGGCGCCCGCAAGGCCACCGTATCGAGCCCGCCGCGCGCCGCTAAGGGCACGTTGTGCATGGCGCGCAGCACTACCGTGAGCGGCCCTGGCCAGAAACGCTCCATCAGCGCTAACGCTTCGGGCGTCACGTCGGCGTAGAGCGGCGCTTCGTCCGCGCATAAAATGTGAAGAATCAGCGGGTTGTCGCACGGACGCCGCTTGGCTTCGAAAATTTTCCCGACCGCGCGTTCGTCGAGCGCGTTGGCTCCAAGACCGTATACGGTCTCAGTGGGAAACGCGACCAAGCCGCCGCGCTTCAAAATTTCCGCCGCTCTTGAAATATGATCGTCCGTGGGGTCAAAAATTTTTTTTTGCCCGTCCATCATGGATCGGTTTCGCCGTCCGCGTTCCATTGCGAGGAGAGGCTGCGGAGCGACAGCGTTTTCTCGCGGAATTCGGGGTAAGTTCCTCCGGTTATCGCCGCGCGCGCGTCGTGCATGAGGCGCGTCAGAAAGCGCAGGTTATGCCATGTGCATAGGCGGGAGGCCAATATCTCGCCGGCGCGGTAGAGGTGTCTCACGTACGCTCTGGTGAAATTTCTGCAAGCGTAGCAGTCGCATTCATCGTCTATCGGAGTGAAATCGCGTTCGAACCGCGCGTTTTTTATGTTTA
>JAISDQ010000095.1 GCA_031264605.1 Synergistaceae bacterium
AGGAACCCCCACGGTATTTCTCGGCGAGGATTCCGACGTCGACGCGGATTGGGACGAAGGAATTTTCACCGACGGCTTCCGCGGCGTCTGGGGAAGCATAGACGGGCATCTGGTCATGATGCACGTGACCTCCATCACCGAAGAATACATCCTTTATGAAGTGCCTATCAAGATAGACGGGAGGCTGCACAACCTCGCCGTGGCCTATGACGTCGAGGACGAGAAATTCAGAATGCTGACGGCGCGCTTGGACGAGAGCGAGACGGGAGGCGTGCCTGGCAAAGACGAGCGTTTGCTTGCGGTCGGGGATGAAGTGACCACATGTTTTTTCGCGCTGGACCACGAGAACGCGAATTTGGTCCCTTTCGAGGACGAGACTTTCAAAATTACCGAAAAGACCGCCTTCGATGAAATGGAACTTCCTGACGGAACCTACACATTCATGTTCCTGATGACCGATTACAGGGACGAAACATATTCATCCGGTATTGCGGGGATAATCGTGGAAGACGGCGGGATTTCCGTCTGCGGCCCGAAGGAGTGACCGTAATGGTCGAAACCAACAGCCGCGTCGATGCCGTGAAGCTTCTTGATTACCTTGCTCATACAACGGGGAAATATTTATTCTCCAACAATTTTAAGAAAATTTTCCGGTGATACGACTTTCATATCGAGGCAATGAAAATCCTGTGGATTTCTCGTTACGATATATTCAGCATTTGTGCTTTTCCCGGAAATGTATTGAATCGAATCCTCAAAATCATTCCAGTTCAAATCCAACGCTTCATAGATATGATTCTCATTGACTGAAGCTATACTGACTGTTTCCGTGAGTTTTTTGAGCAATGATATGGCGGATTCTTTGCTTTGAAATGTCTTGCGAGTGAGGTAGTAAATATCCGTTATTGCCGACGCTGAAATAAAGCCTCTGATCCGTCTTTTTTCTGACAACACAAGAACACGCATGGACGTCTCGCTGTAGGGATGTCTGTCGAGCAAAACGTCCAACGCGACATTAGTGTCAATCAGCACGTTCATATTTGCTTAATCTCTCCGTCCGTATTTCTTCCAAGGAAATATTGGCGTGATGTATCGCGCCCAATAGAGAACGAGTGACGGAGTTTTCCAGCATAGAATCTATCTCAGCCCTCGTCAGAGATTGATTTTCCGCGCCGGTTGTCGATGGAGCGTTATCCGGCGCCGTGATTATGACTCGAAACCCATCTGGCATATGCGGCATACCAATAGGAATTACTTTGCCATTTTCAATATACCCTTGAAAAGCCGGCATAGCCGTCACCTCCATCTTCGGCCCTATTCTATCACCTTTTGCGCCAACACCCTCACAGCCCTCTTTGGGCATATACAATATCCATTTACCCGCGCGCCGCGTCCCATTCGGCCGCGAATATCCTGTAGTCCCTCCACGCCTCGGCGATGAGCGTCGGAGTGTCGAGTTCGTACGGGCATCTCGATTTGCACGCGCCGCAATGGATGCAGTCGTCAACCAGCGCCATCTTCGCGCGCCACTCGGGCGTCAGGAAACTCTCGGTATCGAGACGCCTCAGCGCCTGCGTCATCCGCGTCACCCAGTTCAGCTCGATATTGGCCGGACAGGGCAGACAGTAGGCGCAGCCCCGGCAGTAGTTGCCGCTCAGGTCTTCTCTGTCGCGGGCTATCGCGCTTTTTATCTCTTCGTCGTATTTCGGCGGATTTTTTTCGAACGACAGAAATTCCTCCAGCTCGCTCATGCGCTGGATACCCCAGATGGGCACTATGTTTTCGTATTGCCGCAAAAATACCCATGCCAAGCGCGCGTCGGTGACGAGGCCGCCGGCCAGGGCTTTCATGGCGATAAGGCCGACGTTGTTCTCCCGGCATATTGCGGCGAGTTCAAGGTCTTTAGCGTCGGAAAGATAGCTCAGCGGGAACTGCACCGTTTCGTAAAGGCCCGATTTGGCGGCTTCAACAGCGACTTCGAGCCGGTGGGCGGTGAGCCCTATATGCCGGATTTTGCCGGAGGCTTTCGCCTCGAGCGCGGCCTCGTAAAGCCCGTCCGGTTCACCGGGCCTGTGACACTTTTTTGCCAGATGAAACTGATATATGTCTATGTAATCGGTACGAAGCTGTTTCAGGCTCTCTTCGAGGTCTCGGGCGTAATCAGCGGCGGCGAGAGCGGGCGATTTCGATGCTATCGCCACTTTTTCACGCGCGCCGGAAAACGCGGCTCCTATTTTCGCCTCGCTGTCGCCGTAGCCCCTGGCCGTGTCGAAGAAATTTATGCCGCCGTAGCGGGCGGCGCGCAAGAGCGCCACTCCGTCGTCAAAGGGAATTCTCTGAACCGGCAGCGCCCCGAAAGCAAGCCTGGTCACGCCGACGCCGGAGCGTCCCAGCACCGTGCGTTCCAAACCGGCCGCCGCGTTCATTCCGCTCTCTTGGCGATTCCGCGCTCCTGCGGAGTCCCCGGGATGAGGGAGTCGCACAGCATCGCGCATATGGCCGCCACAGCCATTTTGGTGTTCAATATAGCCCATACCGTCTTGCCCAGCACATCGCCGAGCGCGCCCGTGAATGCCGCCTGGTTGGCTTCCACCCAGACCGGAAGCCCCTGCGACATGAGGAAGGCGAAGCCCACTATCAGAATATTTCTCTGGCTGCTTATATCGGCGCGCATGAGATTCTGTATGCCCAGCGCGCCTATGGTCCCGAAAAGCGTGATGTACGCTCCTCCGATGACCGGAGGCGGCATCGTGGCGACGAGCGCGCCCAGTTTGCCCACGAAGGACATGAGTATCAGCAGGATCGCGCCTATTCGGACTACGTGCCTCGACGCCACTCCGGTGAGCCCTATGAGGCCGATATTTTCGGTGTAGGAAGTGGTGCCGACCGAACCCAGAAAACCCGATATCGCGCAGTTGATTCCCTCCGCGCCTATGCCGCGGCTTATCTGTTTTTCGGTGGGATCGTCCGCGCCAGCCGCGAACGCGCAGGAGTGGTAATCGCCTATGCTTTCGATCATTACGCACAGAAAACCTGCCGAGATCGCGCCGATGGCTTCGACGGAGAACTTCGGCGCGCCCCATGGGATTGCGAGTTTAAGCCTGAGCCAGTCGGCGGAAGCGACAGTGTCGAGGTTCACGAAGGCGGCGTGTCCCTCCTTGAAAACGCCCGTAAACGTGCCCGCGAGACACGCCAGATACGCCGCGGCTATTGCCGCCAGTATGGCGAAGATATTGAAATATCTGTTTTTGCTTATGAGGCTGAAATAAAACACCAGCACCACTACCAGAATGGAGACCGGCCAGTACGTCGAAGCGCTTTCTATGGCGGTTCCCGCCAGCGAAAAACCTATAGCCATTATCGTGGGCCCTATGACCACCGGCGTTATAATATTTCTGATTTTGCCGACCAGCCCGGTATAGCCGATGAGCCCCAGGATGACGCCGCCGGCGATGAGCGCGCCGCCGACGTGCTGCATTATCGCGTCGGGCCCCTGAGACTGATATAAACCCACTATAGTCATGATCGGAGGTATGAAGCTGAAGCTGGAGCCTTGCACTATAGGAAGCCCGGAGCCAAGTTTGGGATGCGTCTGTATGAGAGTCGCTATGCCCATCCCGAAGTAAACGCAGCCTATGAATACGGCTATCTGCGACTGAGTCATGCCCATGGCCGGGCCTACGCTCAGCGGCACCAGCGTCGTCGCCCCGAAGAGCGTCAGAACGTGCTGCGCTCCGGCGAGTATCGCGACGCCTAGCGACGGTTTGTCGTCGATCCCGTACAATACTTTCTTGTGTCCCATACGAATCAGCCCTCCAAAAAGTCTTTTTTCACGAGGATTCTTCCTCGGGATGAACTATGCCGGGGAGGTTCGACAGTATCCAGTCCGCCGCCCTGCGCGCTTCGTTGAAGCCCTCGCCGTTCCAGTCCGCGTTGTCCTCCGCCTCGGAAACGGGGAAAATATCGCCGCGCCTGCGTTCGTGCGTCCAATTCCTGAAGTCCGTCAAAAGCCCCATATTCCTGAACGACTGGTACGTCCTGTCGAAACGCGGCGCTCCCCACAACGCTTTTTTGGGCAGCAGCCCCGACTCCACCATCACAGCCGTCGCGAACTGAAGCCGTTTTTTGAATACTCCGGCGCGCTCGGTTTTCAGCAGGATAACCCTGTGACCGGCGGTCACGGTTTCCGACACCATATTTACCGAATCGTCCGTGACGAACACTTCGTCGCACGCGCCCAGTATTCCCGGCACGGCGTTGAAAGGGTCGGCGGACGCCGCGAGGAAAAATCTGACGTTTTCGCAGCTCGAAACCATCCGGCGCAGCGCGTTTTCCGCTTCGGGCGACGTTCTCCTGCTCGTCGAAATATAAAGGTCGACGCCGCTTTTCTCCGCCTCGTGGAATACCTTGCCCAACTGTTTGTGCATCCACGAGGCGCTGAGGCGATAATTTCTGTCGTCGCCTCCGATGAGCAGGCCCCACCTGCGTTCGTGCCTGGGTGGAAAATCCCTCAGCAGCGATTCCCCGGGAGGCCCCAGTTCCTCCCTCACTATCAGGTTGGGAGCGCCCACGGTCGGCAAAATGTTCGAAGACTCGTAGGGACAGTCGTGATCGGGGACAATGGCGAAATCGAACAGGTCGGTCCCGATAAGGCTGGGCGTCATGACGGTCGCGCAAGTACAGCGCCACACCGCCCCCAGGGCGATATTGTAAAAAGCCGGCATGCTTCCGGCCGAGAGCAGTATGAGCGACTGCGTATCGCCCTCGCGTATTCCACGCGCGAGCAGCATCTGCGCCAGCTCCCTCGCGGTGACGTCGCCTCCCGACGCCGAAAGCCATTCGCGCGCGCTCCTTTTATCCTCGCCTAGAAGCGCGGCTGCCGCGCGCCTGATTTTGAGACGCGCGACGCCCTTTAACTCGGGAATTTCGATCTCGGCCGTTTCTGCGCCCGTGCGTTTTGCGAGCCAAGCGGCAATGCCTCTGCTCTGGTTCACGTGTCCCCTTATCCCGTCTTTGAGGATTACGACAAGTTTCAATTCTGAAAGCGCCGGCGTTTCTTCCGGCTCGTTCGAACCGCGCAGTCGGTAATTTTTTTCGGAAATTTCTTCCCCGTTGGGCATGACGCGTCACCGTCCAGTGAAGAGAATTATAACGCATCGAGGCCGCCAAAATATACACAATTCAAAGTTTAAACGGAATCGTTTCATAACTCGGTTTTTCAAGAACGTGAAATTTCGGACAGTTTTTCTGAATCCTCGAAATGACTGTCCCTCGCTTTGCCGCGATTTATATCACGCCATGCGCGAAACGGCCATCACGTAACCCGCCTCTATAATATCAGCACAAAAGTTCCGGCGGTGATCAGCGCTCCGCCGACCGCGGTTTTTACGTCGATTTGTTCGTGAAGTACGGCGAACGCCAAAATTATGCTTATTACAACGCTGAATTTGTCGATGGGAACGACTTTCGATGCTTCACCAAGTTGAAGGGCCCTGTAGTAAAACAGCCACGACAGACCCGTGGCGATCCCTGACAAAATGAGAAATATCCAGTTTTTTTGTCCGATAGCCGCTATTTCACGCTGCTTTCCTGTTGAGAACAGGATCCCCCACGCCATAAGGAGAACTATGACGGTTCTGATGGCTGTCGCGAGATTCGAATTGACGTTTTCAACGCCAATTTTAGCCAAAATGGAAGTCAGCGCCGCAAAAAGCGCGGAGAGCAACGCGTTGATAACCCACACGAAAATCATCTCCCGTAAAAGGCATAAAAAAACATTTCAATAATTGATCGATAATAAGCGGAACGGTTCACGCCGCGG